>NZ_NFHI01000032.1:0-29772 GCF_002159255.1 Massilimicrobiota sp. An80 | reverse complement strand
TTTAGAAACGGAATCACCATTTTCTAGCATGGTAAAAATCTCATTACGTTGATCAGCGGTCATATGTTTATTTTTAGAAATATTTTCATTCATATCATTAATCCAGAAAATGAGGAACAAATAATCAATAACATATAACATTAAAATTCGTAAGACTAAATTCCACTTTATTTTTTAAAGTAGAATTTACTTTTACAATTAACCTTTTATATTTGATAAATGATTTATCAAATATTTTTATATAAAAACAAATGGAAATAGTATACAATATTTAAAGGAGATGATTTCTATGAAAATAATTGCATTTACAGGAGCAGGAATATCAAAACAATCCAATATTCCAACATTAGTGGATATGTAATAAGGATTCTCCAATTAATATTGAGTATTTTAAGATTTGCATTTAGTGTAATGTTATTCTGATTATTTTTATTCTAGTATCATGCTATTTCCAAATATTAACTATTCAATCGCTAGCATATAACTAATGCTCAAATAGTCATTAGAAATATAGAACAACGCATAATGTACTCTTATTAAGAATTAGAGATTTTTTTAAATCCCCTAAACAGCTTTAATAATTAACGGTCACTTACCTGTATTTTCATCAATTCATACTGTTATCACATATCGAGTAACTTGATAGTAGCTGTATAATAATCTAAATTTTTACCATACTGATATTTTAAGGGAGTTAATAATGATTCATCAATATTTTTTAGTAGTAACTTATAATCATTTTCTTCTAAATTAATTTTATATTTAAATGTTTTTGTTTGATTACCATATTTAACTTTAATAAACAAATCATACTCTCCTATACTCCAAAAAAAGTCTTTTTTTATTTCGTTTATAGCATTCAAATATGCACCGCTTTTCGTATATACTTCATATGCTTCAATATAATCATCATGCTCATTTTTGATATTTTTTATACTATCAAACAATTCTTTAGTTAAAAGTTTAAAAATTCTACTAAATGTATTTGATAAATCACAAAACTCCGTAAATAAACAAACAATATTATCTGATTCGATTTTGAAAGGATGTGCTGCTTCTGTAGTTTGCATAATATTATAACTCATTAGTTGATTTACTGGAGAGATAAAGCTTCCCCATGTAAAATTTAATGTTTTCTCATCTCTACAGCGGACAATTTTTAATGAAATATTTCTTATTGATGTTGATTTATTTTCAGCTTCATATACTCCATCTATGCGTATATATGGTCCAGATTGATTAAAGTACACAAGAACTCGTTCATTCGGAAAAAAATTCAATTTTGTCTTAACTACCCATTTTTTCCAAATCACTTGTACTATTGGAATTAATATTCCGATAAATGCCAAACAAATAGCAAGAAATTCATAGAATGTCATCGAGGTTGTAAAATCTATCTTCATTTTTCTCTCCTTTACTGTAATAGCCATCTTAATTTAATTGTTTTATCTTTTTAATTCTTCATATAATTTTTCCTGATTATCATTTAGTTTCTTTAAGAAATCCAAATCAACAACAGATTTTAATTCTCTACTAAGTTGATATATATGTTTATTAATATCATCTAGTTCGTCTTTTAATTCAATTAAATTATTAAAACCAAAATCCATATTTAAATTATATTGTTGGTTTAATTTTTCAGATAGTGTAATATTAAATTGATTTTTTCTACTTTCTACTATACCACAATTGTCTATTTGATTATCAAGTTGTTCATTAAGTTGTTCGAACAACTTTTTAGCTATAGAATATGTCTCATAGTTTATATTATGAGCATGCATAACATCATTTCGAATTGTTTTAACTAGCATGTAATTTTCTTTTAAAATATCGTCATCACTTTTACTAAATAGTTCACTCCACAAAGATTCCTCATCATGATCTTTTATATATTTTAAAATTTCTTCTTTAGACATTAAATGTTTATTACTATTCATCCATTTCAATGTATCTTGAGTAAACTTTTCGTCTACAAATAGCATGCCAAAAATCGTTCCCAAATCTTTTTTTTCTAACATTTGAATTTTATCTTTATAATTTGTATTATCTGCAGTAGCTAAATACAGTAATTTTCTCAATTTTCTTTCAAACGCATTAATTAATGGAAATAATGTTTTATTAAAATACTCTGACGCTTCATTACTTACTACAATTATTTCATCATCTTCTAAAAGAATATCATTTATCTCAGATAAAATTCTTGCATTATCTTTGTTATCTCCAACTATTTCTATACAAAAATATAGTAACTCAGTATTAGGAATAATTTTCTGATTATATTTGATCATTTTTTTCTTTTTATTCACAGTATCAATTCTACTATTACATATACTTAATTTTTCTTTATGAATTAAATATTCTAACTTCATTTGCTCTTCCTTTCCTCATCAAATAAAAAGATTGATTTACGAAAATATTAGTTGTATTAACTATTTTTATTTTTTATATCAACATTATTATTCTTAATATTATATTTGGTTCAAAAGATACAAAACAATCGTTTCCTATCTATCATTCAAAATTTCAATATTAAAATGATTATTTTAATAATATAAATGAATCTTTCTTTATTGATTCAACTAACTTTATTTTTTATTGATTTCTTACTTTTTAGTATATATAGCATATAATTTTTCTATTATTTCCTGTTTTTCAATTTCAAAATCCGTTCTTGTATTATTAGTATATTCGTTTAATAGATTTGTAAAAAACATTAATGCAAAACAAAAAAGAGTTGCTGCACCATTTATTTTATTTATTAACAAATTATTGGAAATATCCAACCATGGAATCAATATTATTGCACATATAGAATTTACATAACTTATAACAATTACTAATTCTGAAGTTTTACATATTAGAGATCTCTTTTTTTCACTGGATTCAAATAACTTTTTTCTATTTTCTAAATCTAAGAGAAGGTTATTTTGTTTAATATCACTTTTTAAATGATCGTAGCACATATCATATAAATTAATAAGTTCTCTAATTTCTAAATAATCCTGGCTAATAGACTTAGATAATATTTTTAGTAGTTCTGCCAGTGAAATACTTAAAGAAACAACCGAAACTATGAAATAAATTTTATATGATAAAACTCCATTGCTAAAAATCTGTTTTATTCCTAATATAAAATACGCTACACAAATACCTAAAAGATATGGATTTACTTTCTTCATCAAAAATTTCTCCTTTTAAACCAATCAAATTTATGTATCATAATATCCCAAAATATTTTTCAAAAAATATTTTTAACTTGTTTATCACAATTTGTTTCTTTTTGTCTCGTGTTCCACCACCAAAGCGTGATATGGGAGGTAATATCTTATCTACATCTGTTCCCATTGTTTTTAAAACACCATCTCTAAAGGCATTTTCCATCAATCTCTTTGTTTCCTCGGGTTTAAGTTTTTCTTCTTGAATGAGTTCTTGAATATCCATTTCTTTTTGTTCTTGAACAAATTTTTGCCAATCTTCATTTACATCACTACTTGCATTAATTGTTTCAATAAAGTCTTCGATTAGTTCTTTCTTTGAACGTAATTGTAAACTTGATCGAATGGCTTTATCGATCGCAACCAGGATTTCTTTATCCTTACAATTTTCATCATGATATTTAGCAACAAGCATCAAGATATAATCGATATTCACTTCCACTTGTTTAACAAGTTCCATCTCAAAGACAACATCATCTAGGATACTATCTTTATCTACTTCTTTCGGTTTGATTTCCTGATAGATATCATGGTAATTTCCAGTATAATCTTGGAAGTCAATTGGAGATAGAATCTCATTGCCTTCGAATTTGTCAAAAGCGGATAAGATGTTTCTTAATCGCAAAATATTTCCAAATAAAACGATAAAATCTTTCTTGTTTGTATCTCCTATGATTGGTTCACCTAAAGGGAAACGAGAAAGCAATTCTTGAATTCTTTCTTCATATCCTTTCAGTGTTCTTCCTTTATCATCTACACAGCCATAATAGTAGTCTTCATAAGACTTCAATAGAACGATTCCGCTAGCTTCCTTATCACCAAATAATTGGATTGCATCGTTGGTTTCTTTTTCTAAATCACGGAAACAAACAATATTTCCATATGTCTTTACCGAATTTAAGATACGGTTCGTTCTTGAGAATGCCTGGATCAATCCATGCATCTTCAAGTTCTTATCGACCCATAAAGTATTCAGTGTTGTCGCATCAAATCCAGTTAAGAACATATTGACAACGATCAATAAGTCGACCTCTCTTTTCTTCATACGATTCGACAAATCTTTATAATAATCTTGGAATCCTTTGCTTGAGGTATCATAATTTGTTTTGAATTGTTTATTATAATCATCAATAACCATTTCCAAGAAATCACGTGAGCTTTGATCTAATCCTTCCGTATCAAAGCTTTCATCTTCTAGGATTCCATCTGGACTATCTTCATTTGGAGCAAAGGAGAAAATCGTTGCAATGGTCAGATCACGATGTCTTTCAGCAATCTGTTTTTTTAGTTCCATATAATATTTCTTACAAACGGGAATTGAACTAACCGCAAACATGGAATTGAATCCATTTACTCGTTGCCCTTTCAAACTATAATACGAATTGCGCATGGTCTTTTGATCAAAGTGATCCAAGATATATTTAGATACTTCTCGTATTCTTTCCGGAGAAGCCAAAGCCTCTTCGGTATCAATTGCCTTTACTTTTTGATCACTTGTATCGTCTTTTTGTTTCACAGTATTGATATAATCAATACGGAATGGCAATACATTACCATCATTGATAGCATCTACAATCGTATATGTATGAAGCTTTTCCCCAAAAGCCTGTGCTGTTGTTCTTAGATTTGGATTGCCACCGGTTCCTGCATTGACAGAGAAGATAGGTGTTCCAGTGAATCCAAATATATGATAATTCTTAAAGTAACGATCCACTTTAATCGTTTTTTCTTTTTTCTTTATCATTCCACCTACGACCCGTGTATGCATATCTCCAAACTGACTTCGATGACATTCATCAAAGATCAATACGATATGTTTATCACGAATGGGATGCGACGGATTCTTTGTAATAAAGACATCTAACTTTTGAATCGTTGTAACGATGATTCGTGCATTTTCATCTTCCAATTGTTTTTGAAGGACAGCTGTATTTTTATTTCCGTTCGCAGCGCCTTTTTCAAAACGGTCATATTCCTTGATTGTTTGATAATCCAGATCCTTTCTATCCACTACGAAAAGAACCTTATCAATATAAGGCAAATTGGTTGCCAATTGCGCTGTTTTAAATGAAGTCAAGGTTTTGCCGCTTCCTGTGGTATGCCAGATATAACCTCCAGCTTCGATTGTGCCTGTTTTTTTATAGTTTGTTGATACTTCGATACGGTTCAATATTCGTTCGGTCGCTACGATCTGGTAAGGCCGCATGACAAGAAGCAATTCTTCTGTTGTGAACACGCAGTATCTAGTCAATATATTTAACAATGTATGTTTGGCAAAGAATGTTCTTGTAAAGTCAACTAAATCTGGAATCGTGCGATTATTACCATCCGCCCAGAAAGAAGTAAACTCAAAGCTATTCGATGTTTTCTTACTTTTCTTTTTTGAAAATGTTTCATTTTCTTTAATATGACTGAATCGAGTCGTATTCGAATAATACTTTGTATTCGTTCCATTCGAGATTACAAAGATCTGCACATATTCATATAGACCTGAACCAGCCCAAAAGCTATCTCTTTGATAACGATTAATCTGATTAAACGCTTCTTTGATAGCGACACCACGACGTTTCAATTCGACATGAACCAAAGGCAAGCCGTTCACAAGGATGGTCACATCATACCGTGTATCATGTTTTCCACCATCTTCTTCATACTGGTTGATGACCTGTAGACGATTATTATGAATATTCTTCTTATCGATCAAAGAGATATTCATCGTTGAACCATCTTCACGTGTCAGGTTCTGTATATAATCTTCTTGGATCTTACGTGTCTTTTCTACAATTCCTTCATTATTATTCGAAATCTTGTGTTTAAAGAATGTATCCCATTCCTTATCCGTAAACGTATAATGATTCAACAATTCCAACTGTTTTCTAAGATTATCGATCAAATCTTTTTCATGATGGATATTGATATATTCATAGCCTTGTTCACCAAGCATCTTAATAAATGCTTTTTCTAAGGAAGCTTCACTCTGATAGGAATCCGAACGACCTGACTGTGGTACATATTCGGCAACGACCGTACTTTCACTGGTCGATAAGATCATATTGTATGTACTCATATCATTTCACTTCCTCTAATGGTTTAAAAGTTAATAACTTATCTCTATAATATTCATATTGTTTCTGACGCGCTTCGATTTCTGCAGGCAATCCTTCACTGATATCGTTACAAAGCTTATCAAAACGATCTAAGATATCAACGATACGTTGTTGTTCTTCGAAAGAAGGTATTGGTATACAAATGGAAGATAAATCTGTTGAATTAATTGCAGGTGTTCCTCCTTCTTTTTTGTTGGCCAAAATAAGATAATTGTTAGAAGACAAAAAATAATATAAGTATTTATTCAATACTTTGTTATCAGTAGAACAAATCTTATAGCACAATGGTCCTAACCAGAAAGCATTACTTTGATATCCAACAAATCCAATCCCACCCTGGCCTCGAGAAGGTGTTGTAACGACATCTCCTTCACAATTATACTCATTTGCATATCCTGAATTACTTGTTCCTGCATTTATATATTCATATTTTGTTTTTTCCGTTTCGATAATCTTAGGCTTTTTACCTGTTTTTATAACAGAAAAATCTCCTAGCCTTTTAAAAGAGATATTTGAATCGAAACGAAGTAATTTATCTCTATAATATTCATACTGTTTTCTTCTTGCTGTAAGCTCTGCTGTAAGCTCTGCTGTAAGCTCTGCTGTAAGCTCTGTGAAATTGTCCAAAATACGGACAATTTCTTCTTGGACTGGAAGAGGGGGGATGGGTATGCAAAAACTCATCATTTTATTAGAACTCAGGTTGGGTTGAGCCCCTGAACCACAAGAAACGTTTAGAATTTCTTTGCTTTTTGTACAAAGCCAATGAAATAAAAATCTTCTATTTAGTTTTTTTTCATTCGGCTTGAATAATCCTACTCGTTGATTAAGATATAAAGTTTCATCGTTATTGTAATATCCAATTTTTCCGGTTGTAGCTCCTGACATTGCAACAACAATATCTCCTTTTTTCACTTTATATCTATCTAAAGATTCTTTATAATCTTCTCTATCAAAAAAAACATAATCTGAAGCAGAAATATTACCATCTTGTATATTAGTTATTCTCAGGATTGGTAATCCTATTTCCTTAAATAATGCACTCTTAAAAGAAAATCCATTTTGAAAATCACAAACATCTCTTAATTCTGTATATTTAATACCATGTGGACACAATTCTCGAATCAAATCGTCTAATTTACTCATTCTTCCACCTCAATTTCGGAGATGATCTTAGCTATTTCATCACGTAAGACTTGTTCTCTTGTTACAATCTTTTCAATTGCATCATTTAGTTCTTTGATGTCAATGACTTCTCTTGTGTCTTCAGGTTCTACATATGTGCTGACAGACAAGTTATATTCATTTTCTTTGATTTCTTCATAAGGTACGCAACGTGCAAAATGATCAACATCTTCTCTAGAAACAAATTCATTTACGATCTTTTGAATATTTTCATCTGTTAATTTGTTATTGTTGGTTACTTTTACATATTCATTGGATGCATCAATAAACAAAGTATTATTATCCGTTTTATTTTTCTTCAAGACCATAATACAGGTAGAAATACTTGTTCCAAAAAATAAATTGTTAGGTAGTTGAATAATGCAGTCGATGAAGTTGTTATCAATCAAATACTGACGAATCTTCTTTTCGGCTCCTCCTCGATACATGATCCCTGGAAAGCATACGATAGATGCGGTTCCATTAGTAGCTAACCAAGCCAAAGAATGCATGATAAAGGCAAGGTCTGCTTTTGATTTAGGAGCCAATACTCCAGCTGGAGAAAAACGTGGATCATTGATCAACACTGGATTATCATCACCTTCCCATTTAATAGAATAGGGCGGATTTGAAACAATGACTTCAAATGGCTCATCATCCCAATGCTGAGGGCTTAACAACGTATCTTCATGAGCAATATCGAATTTATCATAGTCGATATCATGCAAGAACATGTTGATACGACATAAGTTATATGTTGTTAAATTGATTTCCTGTCCATAGAAACCTTGACGTACTTTATCTTTTCCTAAAATCTTAGAAGCTTGTAATAACAGAGAACCAGAACCACAAGCTGGGTCATATACCTTATTTACTTCTGTCTTGCCTACGACTGCCAATCGAGTCAATAATTGTGATACCTCTTGCGGAGTAAAGAATTCTCCACCACTTTTACCAGCATTGGATGCATACATACTCATCAAATATTCATAGGCATCACCAAAAGCGTCGATGGAATGATCTTTATAATTTCCAAGTTTCATATTGGCAATACCATCCATCAATTTCACAAGATTCGCATTTCGTTTAGCAACCGTTGCTCCTAATTTATTGCTATTCACATCGATATCATCAAACAAACCTGCAAAATCATCTTCACTATCACTGCCTTTTGCAGACTCTTCGATATGTCTAAAGACTGCTTCCAATGTCATATTCAGATTTTCATCTGATGAAGCTTTCTTTCTCACATTACAAAACAATTCAGAAGGAAGGATAAAGAATCCTTTTGTTTGAACTAAATCTTCACGTGCCTGTTCTGCATCTTCATCCGATAATATAGCATAATCGAAACCAGTATTTCCTGCTTCTTCTTCACCTTCATTGATATAATTAGTTAAATTTTCTGAGATGTAACGATAGAACATCATTCCCAACACATAACTTTTGAAGTCCCATCCATCGATACTTCCGCGTAATTCATCTGCAATTGCCCATATAGCGCGATGTAATTCATCTCGTTCTTGATCTTTATTAATTTCCACCATTACTATTTCTCCTTATCCTCTGATATAAATTCAAGAATATCATCTATCTTACAATTTAAAGTACAACATATTTTTCCTAGTACCTCTAATGAAACATTCTGATTTCGAGAAAGTCTCGCCATCGTATTTTGACTAATACCTGCCATCTTAGCAAATTCCATTTTTCTAATCCCTCTATCAATCAATAATTTAAAAAATTTGTTGTAACATGCTTTATAGATTATCCTCCATACTATTTGTAATTATATATTTTATTTGTAATCATTTGTACAGTTTTATTGCATTTTTGCGAGTTTTTTTGTCATTTTCGATAATTTTTGTATAAATTCTATACTTCTTTTTTTCTTTTTTAGTGAAATAATTAAATAAAAAAGTAGGTTTCCCTACTTTAATTCATTTCGCTAATGATAATTTCTTCAACACTACTTCGAATATTATTCATCTCTTGAACCCACTTCATTTGATCTTGTTTCTTCAATTGCTCTGTAACATTTCTTGATACTTTATACTGTTCTACAAGCATTTCATAACGTTCATTCAAGCCTTTATCAATACGTATTAGCTCATCATTCAATTCATTTTTTGCTCTTAAAGCGAAGTAATGACCTGGATGTTTTTCTTTTAATATTTTTAAATACATCCTACCTAGTCGTGATAAACTTGGTAAGTCATTTTCTCCTTTCAACACTGGAAACTCATAATCTCCAACTCGATTATATTTTATTTCTTTCATATCTATTTTCCTACCTTTCATCTCTACTTTTAATCTTTTTACGTGCTTGTTTTTCTAATTCAGGATCAAAACTACGTGAGCGGATACGTTCACTAGCCTTAATCAATTCTCGATATTTTTTGATATCGGGTGTAAATTGTTTGGCTAAAAGTGACCATTTATCCTTATCTTCAGTACTCTTTGCTTTCATTCGACCCTTATAACATTTCTGTCTTTCTTTAATTAGTTCGTCTAATTTTTCTTGCATTTGTTGTTGAAAAGTATCAAGTTGATTGATATTTTCTATTTGATAATGACACAATAAATCCACTTCCTTAGTAAATAAATCAAGCTTATGAAGCGCTTGTTTTGCTTCTTTAGATAAGCGTTGTTTAGGACTAGGAAGAACACCTTCACTAATAAAATATGCAATATATAAGCCTGCAATTCCTGTCAACTTCTTACTCTTATATTGTTTATAATAGTCTTTTAATTTAACGTAACTCGATAAATGCGCAACTTCTTGGATCATGATATAGCGATCACTTAAACGTTCTCTAATATGATCAAAATGATAATTTTCACCTAATGACTTAACCGGAATAGGTTCTTGATAATAAGGATGGTAGATATAATCTTCTCCATCAATACGTTCATGACGATACCCTTTGATTGCCATATAATCTAATAAAGTTCTCAGTGTTGCACTATAATCCACAAGAACATCTATCTCATGTTGGATATCTTTGATATAAGATTTCACACGATGATAATTCACTTTTTGACTACGGTTTTTTGGATTTTTTATCACTGATAATCCATACTCTTTGCACAGTTCATCCGATTTATTTTTTAGTTCCCGATAATCTTTCTTGGTATTACAAAAGCGTTTGCCATCTATAAAGGAGGTGGAATTAAAGAACAAATGGTTATGCATATGATCACGATCTAGGTGCGTTGAAACTATGATTTCAAAACAATCACCATACAATTCTTGTGCTAATCTTACTCCGATTTCATGAGCTTTTTCAGCACTGACTTCTCCTTTTTTAAACGATTGATAACCATGGAAGGCCGTAATTTGGCTTTCGTCATGAAACAGTTTTTTCGTTTGGATCATCGATTTTTGTGGATCAAACATATTACAATTAATGCAGGTGACAAAACGTTTGTCACCTGTTTTATATCCATTAGTTACATAATCAATCACTTGTTCTGCTGTCTTTTCTTCATTTTCAATATACTCAATCGCATGATCTATCCGCCCTCGAATGGCCCATAATGATGTCGTTGCCATCCTATCCTCGAATCTCCTTATCAACTTTTTGGACTAACAAAGATAATTCATTCAGTATATTTTCTAATTGATGATCTGGCAATTTTGTCGACACATGCGCTAATTTTGTTAGTTGATTGAGGTTGGTTCCAATACGATTAAACTCATTAATAAGTCGATAATAATCAAGAGACGGTGGTTCTTTAACCGTCATGTTTTTGATACATAAACGGACAAACTCTTCACGACTCATCTTACTTTTTTCTACTTTTAAATTTAAATCTTCCATCTCTTCTTCATTCATTCTCACTTTAAAGTGACGGTCTCTTTTCATTGATATCACCTCATTCCTGTTGGCACAAAGCCAACTTTTTCATCTGTATTTTGGGGTCAAAATACGTTGCTTGCTAATACATATTCCTATGATTTTAGACCCTTATATTATGATTATTATTTCTATGACAATGGTGACGGTGTGACGGTTGGTTTCCCTTATAGAGTTAATCGTTTTAAAAGTCATCAAACCGTCACCTATCATCATTTTACTGACGATTAAATGACGCTAGAGCTAGAGGGGCGTTTCAACCGTCATACCGTCACCGTTCGTTTCATCATCACCAAGATAAGACAATTTCATTTGCCTAGCTCGGCTCGTTCTGTTACCCACTTCATAAACTATAAAATTACTTTCTAAAAGATCCTTATTATTTTTAAGTAAGCATTGAAGAGCTTTGCCGGTAAGGGGTAGATTAAGCTTAGCCGAAAGATCAAGATGACTACCTGTAAAGACTTTCGCACGAATGATATAGTTGATCACTCGGATTAGATTCTCATCGACGTTTTCTTCAACCTCTTCTTCGACAACGTGATAAAGCAAGTGTTCATCTTGAATAAGTAGTTGTCTTTCATCTGGTATGTCTTTGCCCGTGATATGCAATTCTTTGACTTTAGTAATGCCTCGTTTAAACATCACCATCATCGAATCGGCTGCAGCTGTCACACCACGTGAACCATAAATGCTATCAAAAGGATTATCACGATCGATTTCTTTTTTCACGTGCGTCACGAGAAGAATACAAAGATTGTATTTAATACCTAGTTCATGAATACGAGAAACTTCTTCATACTCCATATCGTATTCCACCTTTTTGTTCTTCTTGATTTTCGCAAAGGTATCAATAACAACTACGCCTAGATTCGCATCTTCTTGTTTTTTAGCTCCGATGACTTCTTCTAAATCAAAGTCAGGGTTATACGCTTTTTCAAAACGAAAATCCAAATTACGATTGAGTGTTACTCCAAAAGTTTTAATGCGTTTATTCAATTTACTTTTTGAATCTTCTAAAGCAATATAAAGTACCCGTTTTTTTTGAACACGTCTCCCCATAAACGATTCTCCTTTAGAAATAGTAATCGCTAGTTGTAAACAAAAGAAGGTCTTACCAATCTTTTGGGGTGCACCGAGCAAACATACCCCAGGAGTTAACATATCTTCGACAATATCTTCTTGCTCATCAAAATCACGATCGATTAAATCCATAACATTGATTTCTTCCACTTCATCATCTTTACCTTTGTCGTAACGATGAATGATACTTTCATAAATACGTTTAACTTCGTTTGACTCCAATGGTGGTTGACATCTCAAATGATTTTCTGACTCTAAACAGATCTTGATGATATCATTTGATATCCCATTAGAGTGTAGACGACATCCCAGTTTAAAAAGTTGATTGTTTCTTTCTCCCTCATAAATGATCGATGATACTGTACTTACTTCTTTGCTTGGTCCTTTTAAAAATTTATATACCGCATCATTCGCCTTCGCAATCGGATTGTTATTCATATTCGTATACGCTTGATGATCAACGACACTAGGGGGAGCAAGGATATATCCTCCATCACTACGAATATCAATTCCATCATAGAGATTTACTTTATTTGGAAATGAACCTTCGACTTCAAAATAATAGTGATAACCACCGCTTGGTGTTTTGACGACCATTGTATCAGGGAAATCATCAAGATAAGGTTTAAGCATTTCACTTCCATTCTTACCATTTTTATTATCCACATCGATTACAAGTAATCCATTTCCTGTCACTAGTCCGATATTGGCTTGAGGACAAGCTTTCCACCATCTTTCAACTTGTGACAAATCATTTGATGCTTCATTTTTCCAAGAACGTAATAATTGTTTACTTTTACTTTGTGGTGCTAAAGGAAAGACTTTGTAACTTCGTGCATAAATACGTGCTGCTTCTAATAAAGTCATTCTATATCACCTTTATCTAACGAACCAATAAAAGCATATTCGATTTCTATTTTTTGATTAATCTCTCCTTCATTCGTTACTTCTCGTTCATGAATAATGATCTTGGATATTAACATGTGGATGATTTCATAGTTCAGTGTATCAATATTTTTATATTTATTGACGATTTCGATCCAATTTTGGATATTATCAATAAATTCATCTTGTTTTTCTAATTGTTTTTTAATTTTTTCAATTTCATTTAAATAATAATCCTGATCTGTTTGAATTTTCTTGGATAATTGTTCAAAATTCCTGATACTTAATTTTTCATTATAATAGTCGTCGTATATTTTTGATAGTTTGCGATCCGCATCCTTTAATTTTTGATTATAATCATTTAATAAATTCTTATTGCGATTAATAGCTATATGATTATCTTTACTCATCTTTTCAATTAACGTGTCACTAAATTTTTTGGGATCGGCCAAAGTCTGATGAATAATTGATTTAATTGCGTTTAAAACGATATTTTTTAAATCATCTTCACGTATATAGTGCATGGTACAGGCACTTTTTCCTTTTTCTCTAAATTGGCTACAGCAGTAGATATTCGATTTATTTCCTGGTTGTCTATTCCAAGACATACATTTACCACAAGTTCCACATTTTAATATTTTAGAAAAAAGATTTATTTCGCCAGACTTTGACTCACGAGTTCGTCCTTCTTTTAATTTTTTGATACGTTGATATTGCTCTAAAGTAATCAATGGTTCATGGGTATTTTCAACAATCATTACTTCCTCTTCAGGATTTCTTACTCTTTGTCTTATTTTGTAAGATAAATTTGTGCTTCTAAAATGAACACTATGGCCTAGATACAATTCATTAACAAGTATTCCCTTAACTACACTACTGTACCAATTATACTTTTTCTTTTCGCCATCACTTTTTTCATAAATGTGTTTATACCCACCATATTTTTGGTAAATAAGATATGATGGACAAGGAATGAGTCGGCTACTCAACTCTCTAGCAATCTTGTTACCTCCATAACCTTTGTCAGCTAGATTATATATCAATCGAACAATCCAAGACGTTTCTTCATCAATAATAAGTTGTAGATGATTGTTTGGATCTTTTTTATATCCTAAAGGTGGCCATACTGTTTTATGGCCACCATTTTTAGCAATAGTACGATTCGCTGCTTTAATCTTTTTACTAGTATCTTTAGCATAAAATTCATTCATAATATTTTTAAATGGTGCAATATCCATATCTTGCAAAGAAGCACTATCAATACCATCTGATAAAGCAATATATCGTACATTGTGCTTTGGAAAATAATATTCAGTATAATTGCCCACTTCTATATAGTTTCTTCCTAATCGTGATTGGTCTTTGACTAATACACAATCGATTTTTTTATCTTCAATATCCTGTAACATACGTTGAAAATTCGGCCTATTAAAGTTCGTTCCAGAATATCCATCATCTATATAAATATCTACAAGCAACCAATTTTGTTCTTTGACATAATCTGTTAACATATTTTTTTGATTTGTAATGCTGGTACTTTCTCCAATTTTATCGTCGTCCTTACTTAAACGGCAATAAATTCCCACTTTATGCTGATTTCTTGAAGATACTACCATTATTTAACTCCTTTTTAATATCGTTATAGATAAAATTAGAAATCAAGTCATATGCATTACTACCTTCTGTTATAAAATGTGTTTCTACAATATAATTTATTGCTCCCTTATATTTCATAATATCCGTTCCTTTCTTGATTAAGAATCGGATTGTAAATACGAATTTTTATATTATTTATTGTGAAATTATTTGTGTTTTTCATATAATTCAATCCTTTCTAATATTTGCTTGAAAGAATGATATTTGTTATAATAGCCAAGAAAGGCAATAACAAAATAATCCTTTCGGTGTTAATACTCATTAGGTAACTTTGGCGAGTGGTCTAATGAGTATTTTTATTTATTGGTGTAGTTACATCGAAATATTGATAACAACATTCAAGAGGAAGAACACCACTCTTAGGTAATCGAGAGACATCGATATCAAATAATTCAATAATTCTTTTAGCATGAACTTTTTGAATTTGTTGATAACTGCATCCAATGGCATCTGCTAGCTCTTGATAAGAAATAAATCGTTTAAACTGCTCCATACATTCACCTCCTTTATATGATATTTGCAATAATTATAAAAGCAAATATCATTGTAACCATATAATATCATATTTTATGATAATTGCAATACATAAATATGTAAATATCATATATATGATAGATTGTTTATTTTTATTTGCAAATATAGTATAATTACGAATAGGTGATGATTATGTCTATAACAAACTATATTATTGAATTAAAAGAAAAAACGGGCTTATCTTATATGGAGCTCGCTAAACAAACAGGATTGTCGTATCAAAACATTATTGATATCAAAAATGATCGTATTCAAACAGTATCTAAATCCGTATTAGAAAAATTGTCAAAATATGAACAAAGAGATAAACAGCATATTTTGTACGATATTTTATATAAGGACAATGAAAACTCGTTATTACATACGCATTCAAAAAGTACACTTATTTATTTGTGTGATTTATATTTAAATAATTATGCTATTCAATTAAGTCCACACTATCCTAGTATAATATTTAATAACTCAATGCATTTTGAAGCAATGGCGTATAAAAAAAGAATCACTAATAGTTATCTATTAATTGATTCTTGGGAAAAATTAAAAAGCGACCATTGGTCACTTTTTCGAAAAGATCAAGACTATAATAAAGATAATTTTGTCGATTATTATGTGTCTGAAAATGCATATTTATATGATATTTTACTTTATGGTATTGGAAAAACAATTGCAGTTAAAGATAATGCATTAAGAGAATATGTTATTGTGTTTGATCAAAGAAATAAGGCAGATATAGATATTGTTAAAGGATTTGAAATAAATAAAGTAAATATTAAAATTTCTTATATATACATAGAACAATAAAGGAGTTGATTTTATGAAAATACTAGCATTTACTGGGGCGGGGATCAGTCGTCAGAGCCAAATCCCAACTTTTATGGAGCGCCCAGACATTAGAGAAAAACTATTTCGAAGTTATGCGAACACGCATCATGAAGAGTACAATGAGGTTATAAAACAACTCAAGGCTAATATGAATGGAGCCAAACCAAATGATGCGCATTATGCTTTAGCAGAATATCAAATTCCTGTTATTACGATGAATATTGATGGTTTACATAAACTCGCTGGAAGCGATGCTTTAGAACTTCATGGTGGATTGCCTGAGGATGATGAAATGGGCAAAGCTTGGTCTTTATACAATAAACCTGTTTTATATGGTGACCCTGCACCGAATTATCAAAAAGCTTATGAAATGGTTTATGATTTAACACCAGATGATGTATTTATAGTGATTGGTTGCTCATATCATACAGCTATTGCTTGTGATTTAAGAGAAGTTGCTAAATCTAGAGGAGCAAGAATTATTGAAATACAGGAAGACGCTGCTCATAATGTTAGAAAAATTTTAAAAGAGTTGAATAAGTGAATTTTATAGAAAATTGTGAAAAGGATGTGTTTGTATGTCTAAAACCATTGGTAAAGCAACACTAGAAGCTGATGAGGATGGTCTTGTTACATTACAGTGTGTAAGGTGTAAGTCAAGGTTTAAAGTTGAATGTGAATATTTAAATGAAGAGTTAGAAGGGAAAGACATTTGTTGTCCTGTATGTGGTATATCTGAGCAATTAAATACATTTTGGCCGGAAGAAGTTGTAGAAGAAGCGAAAAAAATTGCTTTGATGGAAGCTGAACAAATGATATCGGATGCTTTCAAGGGTTTTAACTCAAAATATATAAAAGTAAAAACTAATCCAGTAAAAAGAGTTGATCGAAGTATTATTTTAAAAAATAAAGATTATGATATGCATCAAATTATAATAAATTGTTGCAATAAAAAGATGGCATTAATGCCTTCGGATATAGTAGCGGGCTTTTATTGTCCATATTGTGGGAGGATTGTTAAGTAATGAAATATACTAGTCAAGAAATACAAGATATTTCTTCAAATTTTAGAAATGTAGCACGCAGATTAAGTCGAACTGATTATTCTCAATGTGACGCTAATTTAAAAAGGTTTATTAAATTGGTGGATAATGAACCAATAATCAAAGAGTTTATAGAAAATCATAACAAGCATTCATTTGACATTGAAGAAATTATTTCATCAAGAGAATTAACAGCACCATTTAATGTGAGTCCAGAGATTGATGAGGAAATATCTTTTGAATATCAATTACTAAAGTATGCAATAGAAAAATATGATGGGGATTTTACTAGGCTATATGGTACTCATTGGTATACAAGTTTTAAGTCAACAGTGAACGATGAAATGTCAAAATTTATTAATCATATTATTGATCCTTTAATTGATTTTATTGGAGATTACTTAAGAAATTGTTATGACAAAGCTATTTGTGATGAAAAAAAGAATGAACCAATTAATTCAGGTGGTATAACAGCAAATTATTCAACAGTTGTTGTTGCTCAAACTGTTGGAGGAGCAGTTTCTAATAATGTAGAAATAAATGAAGGGACAGTAAAACAAGCTTTAGAAATTGTTGCTACAATTAAAAGCACTTTGTTAGAAGAAAATTCTAAAATTGATTCTGATGTTTTAGATGTATTGAATCAAATAGAAAAAGATATCAAAGAAAACAATAAGCCAAAAAAAGGTTTTCTAGTTGCTTTAAAAGGTTTTTGTAGTGGGAGTGCTGCAGTGATTACATTAATTAATTCATTAATTAAATTATTTTCAATAGTATAAAATATAATTAAGATAAATTGTATCTATAGTTTATGTACAAATATATTTATGTGAAATTTGGAAGGGAAAGGAAATATGAATGATGTTATAGATTTTTTAGGAAGAGAAAATGCAGAAGCTGAGATGAGAAAACAATGGCAATGTTTTACAGATTATTTACTTGAACATAAAGATGAATGTATGAATGTATCAAAAATGTTGAATGCAGTTTTTTTAAAACAATATGATGATATGTTCAAAAACAATGAGAAATATATGTTTGTTTCTTTAGAAGACATATCAAATTCTTGTTTTTATAGAGCATCAAAATTGAGTGATAATGAAAAAGATTCGTTAATCCAAGCTGAAAGAATGTTGCCAAATAAAGAATATATATCTGAATCTAATCGATTTAGTCCAGAAGGGGTTGAATGGTTATATTTAGCAATGTCAAAAGATGAAGATCACACGATTGCTAGAAATTGTTGTTTATATGAATGTAAAGCTGAAAAAAATAATATATATGCGATGTGTGAGTTTGAAATTGCTGATACAATAAAAGATAAGTTGGTAGTTGATTTAACGATTGCAAACGATTTAACTTATAATGATATCGAAAATGAAATCAAAAATATTGGAAATAAAATTAAAGCTCATTATGATAATAGAAAGTTAAAAAATAATTTAAAAAAACATATATCAAAACAGTTGTTACTTTTATTTACAAAAATGATAAATGAAGAAATATTTAAACCAGTTGAAAAAGCGGATAAGAAAACAAAATATCTACCATTTCAATGTCTTGCTCAATATTTTCAATCTCTTGGCTATGATGGTATTATATATAAAAGTACAGTTTATGATATGGGAAAAAACATTGTCTTATTTGATAAACAATATGCTACACCTTGTTTACCTGTTGAAAAAATGAAAGTTGAGAAAGATTATATTTAATTCATCCTTAACACATATCCACATTTATGGAAAGACCTGATATTAGAGAAAAATTATTTAGAGATTATGCAAATACGCATCATGAAGAATATAACGAAGTCATTAGACAACTGAAAGCCAATATGAATGGAGCGAAACCTAATGATGCCCATTATGCCTTAGCTCAGTATCATATTCCAGTCATTACCATGAATATTGATGGTTTACATAAACTTGCTGGCAGTGATGCTTTAGAAATGCATGGTGGTTTACCTGACGATGATGAAATGTCTATTGCCTGGTCATTATATAATAAACCTGTATTATATGGAGATCCTGCACCAAATTACCAAAAAGCTTATGAAATGGTATATGATTTAACACCAGATGATATCTTTTTGGTGATTGGGTGTTCTTATCATACAGCGATTGCGGTTGATTTAAGAGAAGTTGCGAAAAGTCGAGGGGCAAGAATTATTGAAATCCAGGAAGATGCTGCTCATAATGTCAGAAAAGTATTAGAAAAACTTATGAAATAAGTAGGTATTGATGGAGAAAAAGTGATGGAAGATAAAAAAGTATTGCTTGATCATATTGATAAGATTCATACGACAGAATTAGGAATAGAAAGAATAAAAAGAAACTTAAAACTTGATACACAAGATGTTGTGGCGTACTGTCGTAATAAGATTTTAGACAAAAATTCTCATATTTATAAACATGGTAAAAATTGGTATTGTGAGGTTGATCAAATCAAGATCACTATCAATTCATTGAGTTATACAATTATAACAGCACATAGAATGACATAAATAGTTATCAAATAAAAAATATGAAAGAATGGAGAATCTTTTAATGAAAAAGGATATTCAAAAATGTTTGGAAATATATAAAGAACAGTTAAATCAAGGATATATACAAACTGCTTATTTGACTTTGATTCAATATGTTGGACAATTAAAATCAAAATTTCCTAAAGATTATAATACAGGAAATATCTCATTTGGATATTTAGATTATACTTATTTTGCTTTTTTTAATCAGTATTTAAGAGATCAAAAACTAAGGTTTGGAATTGTATTAAATCATGAAAAACTTCAATTTTGAATTATGGTTAATGGGACAAAATGCAGATATTCAAAGAAAATACTGGAAAATATTACAGAAAACAAAATGGAATCATAATCAAAAAATAATGCCTGAATATTCCATTGTAGAAATTGTTTTAGAAACAAACATAGATTTTGAAAATCAGGAAAGCATGACGCATCATATTGTTGAGCGTTCAGTTTCTTTAGCATCACAAATACAAGAATATTTAATACAAAGCCATAATGAATAATATATAGTCAAATCATTGTTTTATTCATGAATGGTATGGATTCAAAAATATTTTCATATAAGTTTAGAAGAATGAGCATCAAAATACAGAGGTGTGTTGATATGGAAATTAAAGAAATTAAGAAAAATAAAAAACAATTTCTTTCATTGTTGCTTTTGGCTGATGAACAGGAAGATATGATAGATCAGTATCTTGAACGTGGAACAATGTATGTATTAGATGATGATGGTATTCAATGTGAATGTGTTGTGACTGATGAAGGTCATGGAATTCTTGAAATCAAAAATATAGCAACTCAGCCAGAAGCACAGGGAAAAGGATATGGGCGTATTTTGATAGAATTTATTGTTGAAAAATATAAAGAAAAATATTCTGTTTTACAGGTTGGTACAGGAGATAGTCCTTTGACAATTCCTTTTTATGAAAAATGTGGTTTTATCCGTTCACATAGTATTCAAAATTTTTTTATAGACCATTATGACCATCCTATATATGAGCAGGGTATTCAATTGATAGATATGATCTATTTACAAAGAAAGCTATAAATAGATAAGATATAAAAGGGTATGTAGAATATGTCGAAATGACATTAGGTAAATTAATAAAGATTTGTGATAAATGATAAAAGTTGATCATAAGTTCAATTATAAAAATAGAATAATGATGGTTTATAGTAAACTGTATAATAAAAAAATCAAGTCATTATAACTTGATTTTTTCGTATTGCAATAATTGTTCACGTGCTTTTGTGTAATGCTTTAATTGTATAACAATTTGTTTACGTGTTTGTGTCGTAATATATTCAGCACTCACTATCGCAAATATTAATGCTACAACCATAAAGATAGGGGTAGAATATAAGAAAAATGCACTATGTGTTAATAAATATAAAACAATCAAACATGCAACAATAGATAATGTTTTGATTAAAATACGAATGCTTAAAAAGCGAGCATACATATCATTTCTAATATTCTGATATGTATCTTGTAATAATGTAATAATTTCAGAGCATTTTTCAAGTGTTAATTCATAATCATTAATATTTGTACGAACATCAACTTTAATTGACATCTCTCAAACCTCCTCTTACACATCGACTACATTATAACACCGTTTGAAAAAAAATAAAGAGATTTACTTCAAATATAAAACATTGTATACTAAATATGGGTGATTCGATGAAAGCTTTAGGCCATTTCAAAACAATAACAAAACATAAATGGAAAGTCATGAAACTATGCTTTCGTATTGGTTTATATAAACAGGGTCTACTACATGATATGTCAAAATATTCATGGTGTGAATTTTCTACAGGAATCAAGTATTACCAAGGGGATAAATCGCCAAATTCTGTAGAACGTCGTGACAAAGGTTATTCTTTAGCCTGGTTACATCACAAGGGAAGAAATAAACATCATTGGGAATTTTGGGTCGATTTTACACGCAATGGTCTGCAGCCTGCCAAAATGCCGACACGCTATGTTTTAGAAATGTTTTGTGATCGTATAGCAGCCAGTCAGACTTATCAAGGTGATAAATATCAAGATACATTTCCACTCGCTTATTATGAAAGGGGAAAATATTCTTATATTATGCACCCTGATACACGTGCTTTTTTAGAACATCTTTTACATTATCTTCATGATCATGGCTTAGATCAAACCATTGTATATATTCGTACACATCCAGAATGGAAGAAAAAATCATAACATGTATTCTTTTTCATATAGTATTTATAGGTGATACTATGAAAAAAATCATGTTTTTTTTGTGCTTTTTATTATGTATAGTCAATGTACATGCCGTTGATTTTCAAGGTCAATCATATATTGTGATGGAAAGTACTCAACACAATGTATTAGAAGGAAAAAATATTCATGAAGTCCAGAGTGTTGCTTCCATATCTAAGATTATGACAGCGATTGTTGCGATTGAAAATGGACAACTGGATGATGAATATGAGATTGGTGAAGAAGTTAATGAAGCATGGGGAAGTGGCATCTATATACATATAGGTGACCGCATTAATTTAAGAGATTTATTGCATGGTTTATTATTGAGAAGTGGAAATGATGCAGCTAATGTGATTGCAAAAAATGTTGGTGGAAGTATTGAACACTTTGTTGAAATGATGAATCAAAAAGCTCAGGAACTTCATATGACAGATACACATTTTTCTAATCCCACTGGTTTGGATGAAGAAGATGATGGAAATCAGTCCAGTGTTTATGATATGGCTTTGCTTATGTCTTATTGTAGTCAAAATCCTATTTTCAATGATATTGTCATGAAAGAAACTTATAAACGTGAAGATGGTGGGGGAACATGGCATAACAAAAACAGATTGCTGGAAGAATATGAGTATTGTGTTGGAGGAAAAACAGGATATACCAAAAAAGCAAAACGTACTTTAGTCACACGTGCAATTAAAGATGATGTTTCTTTAGTTATTGTGACATTTAATTGTGGAAATGATTTTGAATTTCATCAAAAAAAGTATGAAGAATGTTTTCAAAAATATCAAAATGTACTGGTTTTATCTAAAGGAATCTATCAGTATCACGGTCATTCATTTCTCATTGATCAGGATCTTTATTATTGTGGACAGGAAAGTCAAAATGTATCGCTGCAATCACAGGGTGATATATTAAAAGTTTATGTAAATGAAAATCCCATTTATGAAGTCAATCAGCAAAATGCTTTACAAATGATTTTTCAATATGCATGGATGTTGTTTGGAGAATGCATGAATGGCTAGAATCTGGAAATGGAGCGTTGTTGCCTTTTTGTTGATTGGTTTATGTCGTCATCAGGAAGAAGCCATGATGACAGCTTTAATGGATACACCATTTATGGTATGGGATTTACTTTTAAATGTCTTATTAGCCGCTTGTTTGTGGGGTGGTTTTTTAAACATTATTCAAAAAACAGGATTCATGAATTATTTTTCAATTATTTTTAAACCATTGTTTCGTGTCATTTATGGACCAGTCATGAAACATGATGATGTTTATACTTATCTCTCTTCTAATGTGATTGCAAATCTTTTAGGTTTAGGAACACTTGCGACTTTGAGTGGTATTAAAGCTTTTCAAAAACTTCAGGAATACAATCCTCATCCACAACGTCCAAGTCGTGAAATGCTGAGTTTAGTGATTATCAATACAGCAGGATTATGTTTATTTCCATCAACATTATTTATGATCAGAAAACAAATGGGCTCACAGGATATTTATGCATTTTATCCATATATGTTAGTTATTGGTATTACAATTATTATCATTGGATTGATTATACAAAGGGTGATTGATCATGAATAAGATTGTTTTTATTTTATTACTCTGTGTCTTTATTGATGGTTTAATCAAACATTATCCTTTATTTGATTTGTTTATTGAAGGTGTCAAAGGCGCTTTGACATTATTTCAGACACTTTTTACAACATTAATGGCATTTATGGTTTTTGTACAATTACTTCAAAGTAGTGGAACTATTGAACTTTTGAGTCATCTTTTTCAGCCAGTGTTACAATTTTTACAGATTCCTATTGATATACTTGTACTCGGTTTGTTAAGACCTGTCAGTGCCAATGCTTCATTATCGTATCTCTATTCGTTTTATGAAATGTTTGGTGTTGATCATCCTTTAAGTTTACTGGCAACACTTATTCAAAGTGGCAGTGATACAACATTTTATGTTGTGACACTTTATTTTTCTTCTATTCATATGAAGAAAACCCGTTATGCTTTACCTGTAGGTTTAACGATTGATTTTTTGTCTGTCATATTTGCGATTATGATTTATTTAAAAATGTTTGTATAATTTGATAAACTATGTATAATGATAGGGAAAGGACGTGATACTGTGGAAAGACTACAAAAAGCAATTGCAGCGAGTGGGTATACTTCAAGAAGAAAAGCTGAAGATCTTATTCGTCAAGGGAGAGTCGAAGTCAATGGTGAAGTCGTAAGTGAGTTGGGCTTTAAAGTCAAAAAAGGAGATTTGATCATGATTGACGGAAAGGCTCTTCAAAGTGAAAATAAAGTTTATTATGTATTTTATAAACCTAAGGGATGTATTTGTTCATTAAGTGATGAACTGGGAAGAAAAACGGTTATTGATTATTTGCCTGATGTGAAGGAACGTATTTATCCAGTGGGAAGATTGGATTATGATACATCTGGTTTATTGTTGATGACGAATGATGGAGAGTTTGCAAATTTAATGATGCATCCTTCATCACATTTAGAAAAGGTTTATGAAGTAAGTGTTAAAGGTTTGGTTAATGGTTTGACTGTTCGTCAATTAGAAAAAGGTATTTATCTTGAAGGAGTTAAGACTTTACCTTGCCGCATTAAGATTGTTGGTAAAGATGAAGAACATGGAACAACCATGTTAATGATTAAATTGATTGAAGGAAAGAATCGACAGGTTAAGAAAATGTTTGAAGCTGTTGATCATCCAGTTAAAAGATTACATCGTTTACGTGTGGGAACAGTTGATTTAAAAGGATTAAGACCAGGACAATATCGTATGTTAAAACCTCAAGAAGTGAAAGAATTAAAGACGATGGCATTATCTAAGAAAAATGCCAGAAATCGTTAAATAAAGGGATATCTTGCAAGAGATATCTTTTTTTGTCGTTATTTGTATGATGAAGTTTATTGAAGACTGATTTGAAGTGATTATAATAGAAAGCAAGGAGGATGAAATATGCGTAGTGTTGTTTTAGAACCGGGAAAAACAAATGTTTGTGGTATCTGTGGGGCTAAAGAGCCTTTTATTGAATATAAAGAATTAGAAGGTATTCATTTTATATGGTGCAATAAATGTCATACAATTAGCTTTTTTAAACCACCACAAAATGAAATGAAAAAACATTTAATTGAAAACGAAATGAATTCTTATCCATTAAAAAAAGAGCCTTAAGCTCTTTTTTATCTTATTCATTAACAATTGCATCAACTGGGCAAGATGCTGCAGCTTCTTTTGCAGCTTCTTCTAATTCAGCAGGAACTTCACCTAGAATGTTTTCTGCTAAACCGTCAGCGTTTAAATCAAAAACTTCTGGACATACTGCTGTGCAAGAACCACAACCAATACAATTTTCATTAACTTTATACATTTTTATTACCTCCTATTCATACGCCTATTATATACTAAATAGAATTATTTTGAAAGTTTATTTTATAATTTTTTATAGTTATGTTATAATGAGGGCGGTGATGCGAAATGGAGAAACAAACAAGAATTAATAAATATAAAGAATTAAGAGATGAAATGAAAGAAGAGGTAGCAATTGATCGTCAGATGACATATGAACAGGATGATGAAGAAGATGATTTTTTAGCTTTTTTACCTCAAAATCAAAAGAAAGATATTCAGGATACATTGATGGAACCTTTATCATATGAAACATTAAAGCCTGATAATGAGGAAATTAAATCTGCTTTAAATGAAGCAAAAGTGAATGTTGGTAAAGAACAATATAATACACGTTTAGATATTTTAAATAAAATTAAACAATCTGAGGAACATCAGCCTCAACATGCACAAACGTCTCAAACACAGGAAATAAAGGCTGAACCACAAAAGAAAATGTCTTTATTAGAAAAATTAGCTGCAATGTCGCCAGAAGAAGATGCTGAGGAGTTAAAGAAATATGAAGAAGGTTTGACTGTTGCGGATTTTATGAAGGAAGATAAGAAAAAAACAAAACGTGAAAAAGTTGAAAAAACAAAACCAGAAAAAGTAGAAAAAACTAAACATAAAGAAGAAGTGAAAGTTAAAAAACAAAGAGAACAAATTGTAGAAGAAGATACAGAAGAAGAAAAAGATAGTAAATTAGTGACAATTTTAAATTATGTGATTATTGTTTTTATTGTGATCTTTATTGTTTTAGCATTCTTTATTGCTAAACAGTTGTTTTTTTAAAGAATTCAGTTGGTTTTGAAAAGTGAGGTTATAGAATATGACGAAAAGAATTTCAATTGCTATTGATGGTCCAGCTGCTGCTGGAAAGTCAACAATTGCCAAAATGGTAGCTAAGAATTTAAATTATACATATATTGATACTGGAGCTATGTATCGTTGTGTCGCTTATTATGCCTGGTTAAATCATATTGATTTCCATGATGAACAGGGTGTATCAGCACTTTTAAAGGATATAGATATTCAAATGTTTCCAGATGGAACGATTCAATTGAATCATGAAGATGTCACATCATCTATTCGTGAAAATGAAGTGTCAATGGGAGCAAGTATTGTTTCTCAATATGAAGCAGTCAGAACTTTTCTCGTTGATAAGCAGCGACAAATGGCTCAAGGTGGCGGTGTGATTTTAGATGGTAGAGATATTGGAACGGTTGTTTTAAAAGATGCTGAGTTAAAGATTTATCAGGTTGCCAGCATTGAATGTCGAGCATTACGTCGTCATAAAGAGAACTTGCAAAGAGGTCTTGAATCCAATTTAGAAGACATTCAAAAAGAGATTGCTTTAAGAGATGAACAAGATATGAACCGTCTTATTTCTCCTTTAAAAAAAGCTGATGATGCCATTGAAATTGATACATCAGATATGACATTGGAAGAAGTTGTTGCAAAAGTGATGCAACTTGTAGAACAGAGAGTATAGGGAGTGAATAATCATGAGAAAAGGAATTGTAGCAATTGTAGGACGAGCGAATGTTGGGAAATCAACAATTTTTAATCGTATTGTTGGTCAACGCATTTCCATTGTTGAAGATACTCCAGGTGTTACACGTGATCGTATCTATGCAGATGCATCATGGCTGACACGTGATTTTAAAATCATTGATACAGGTGGAATTGAATTAGAAAATGCTTCTTTTACTGAACAAATCAAAATGCAGGCTGAAATTGCTATAGAAGAAGCAGATATTATTTTATTTGTTGTCAATGGTCGTGAAGGTGTTACAAAAGAAGATCTTTTCGTTGCTCGTTTACTACAAAAATCAAGAAAACCAATTGTATTAGCTGTTAATAAGATAGATGATCAGAAATTTAAAGATAATATTTATGATTTTTATAGTTTAGGTATTGGTGATCCTATTGCAGTATCAGGAAGTCATGGTATTGGTATTGGAGATGTTTTAGATGAAATTATTCATCAATTGCCTGCTGTGGATGAAAAAAAAGAAGATGATGTTATTCGTTTTTCAGTGATTGGAAGACCAAATGTTGGAAAATCTTCTTTAACGAATGCCATTTTAGGTGAAGAACGTGTCATTGTATCAGATATTGAAGGAACAACACGTGATGCTATTGATACACCTTTTGAAAAAGATGGACAGAAGTATTGTGTTGTTGATACAGCAGGAATGCGTAAAAAAGGAAAAATTTATGAAAATGTTGAAAAGTATTCTGTTTTACGTGCTTTATCAGCTGTAGAAAAAAGTGATGTTGTCTTAATGGTTATTGATGGGAATCAAGGAATTATCGAACAAGATAAACATGTAGCTGGATATGCCCATGAAGCTGGAAAAGCTGTTATTTTAGTAGTCAATAAATGGGATCTGATTGAAAAAGATTCTAAGACAATGAAAAAAATGGAAAGTCAGATTCGTGAACAATTCAAATATTTGGATTATGCTCCTATTATTTTTGTATCGGCTAAAGATAAAAAACGTGTTCATTTGTTGTTGCCGATGATTCAGGAGGTTTATGCCAATAGTCAAAAACGTGTTGCGACAAGTGTCTTAAATGATGTCTTGATTGATGCGCAAACAATGAATCCAACCACAACATTTAATGGGGGACGTTTAAAAATCTATTATGCCAATCAGGTCAGTGTCTGTCCGCCAACATTTGTTTTATTTACAAATGATCCACAATATTTACATTTTAGCTATAAGCGATATTTAGAAAATCGTTTACGTGATGCATTTGGTTTTGAAGGAACACCAATCCACATTCTTTGTAGAAAGAGGGACTAAGATGAAAATAGCAATTTTAGGAACAGGAAGCTGGGCTACAGCACTAGCAAGGGTCTTTAATGATAATGGTCATACAGTTATGTTATATGGTATTGATCAAAGCGAAATTGATGATATTAATATAAGACATTGTAATTATAAGTATTTTAAAGATGTGAGATTAGAAGAAAGTATTGTTGCCAGTGCATCTTTAAATGATGCTATAAAAGATGCACAATATCTTTTAATTACGATTCCAACACAATATGTCAGAGGGGTACTGGAACAGGTCAAACCTTTATTGACACAACCTGTCACTATTATTAATGCGGCAAAAGGATTTGATATGAATACCAATATGCGTATGTCTGATACAATCAGAAGTGTTTTAGACAGTACCAAGATTCATCCTGTTGTTTCCTTGATTGGTCCATCCCATGCTGAAGAAGTTGTTGAGCGTATGCTGACTGTTGTTTGTGCTGTATCACTTGATGAAGATTGTGCCAAAGATGTTCAAAAATTATGTTCTAATCATTATTTTAGAGTCTATACTTCAACAGATGAAATTGGTGCAGAATATGGGGCTGCCTATAAAAATGTCATTGCTGTTGCTTCTGGAATTATTGCGGGGCTGGGCTATGGTGATAATACACGTGCAGCTTTAATTACACGTGGACTTTATGAAATGAGTCTATATGGAACAGTCAAAGGTGCTAATCGTGAAACGTTTTTTGGCTTGACCGGTATTGGGGATCTCGTGGTGACATGTTCTTCTATTCATTCACGTAACTTTCAGGCGGGACTGGAAATTGGTCAAAGCAATCGTGCATTGGATTTTATGGCACATAATACCAAAACCTGTGAAGGGATTCGTACGTGTAAAGTCATTCATGATGATGTAGCAACACATGATTATGGTATAGAAGTGCCGATTGTGGATGCGGTTTATCGTGTTCTATATGAAAATGCTACACCGCAGGAAACGATTCACTCCTTAATGTTAAGAGATTTAAAAGCTGAACAATAATGTTCAGTGATGCATATATTAATATGGGTGATCGAATTGGATAAACAAGATAAGTTATTGGATAAGGTTTCACAAAAAACACATGTATCTAAAGAAGATATACTTTCATTAGCGAATGATTTACAAACAAAAGATTTAAAAGATGAACAAAATATCAGAGATTTTGTACAAAAGATTTCTCAATTAACACATAAACAAGTGAAACCAGAACAAATGGATAAAATCATTCAAATCATTCAAAATAATCAAGTCCCTTCTGATATTCAAAAATTTGTGTAAATCATTTTCTGTCAAGCAATTTTGAAAATGTCCTAAAAAAAGTTAAACATTAGCACCGTTTGTACGATGCTTTTGTCTTGCTAGAAAGCCAAGAAAGTCATCATTTCTCCAAGGATGTTCCATTGGC
>NZ_NFHI01000031.1:0-30225 GCF_002159255.1 Massilimicrobiota sp. An80 | reverse complement strand
GATGGTGTATCGGCAAGTCTTCTGGCATAGTTGATGCCTTCTCCATAGATTCTTCCTGTTTCAATATCCTTTTCAACATATCCTGATGATACAATATCCAAATCAGTTATCATTTTCGCATCATGTCCAATCTTGCATTCCTGATACTGGGCAATGATATGTGATTCTACCCATATTCTGACAAAGGCATGCTTGTCAATACCTTCATCAAGATGATCAGTCATCAGCTGAACAGGCTCGTTAATATTTTTTGAAATATTCAAAACTAACTTTCTAAGTTTGGCTGTAGTTAGTTCACTGACATCACCAAGACCAACAAAAAGAATATAAGGGAAATCATATTTTCCAAGTGTATAGACTTTTGTGGAATGATTGAAGTCTTTATTAATGATTGTGTTGATATCATATCCTAAGGTATCACATATATCATTCAAGACACTTTGATGGTGATAAATCGGATAAATCATTATTTTATTGTCTGGTTGTTTTAACTGTTTCATGAAACAATCCTCCTTATGATATATATTTTATCACTATTTCAAGTGAAATGATGATTTTTATGAAAAAGGCTTATGAGATAGAATGTTCTATCTCATAAGGCCTCTATTCAATAAGTAGAATTGTTGCTTGATATGGAGAAAGTTTTAATTGTTGGTTTTGAATATTGACTTGATCATTGGATAAAAGAACTTGAGCTTTTGAAGATAAAGGAAAATGAGTTTCTTTGTTTTGAAGGTTTTGAATACATAAGATTGTCTGTTGATCATCTTGACGCATATAGGCAATCACATATTCTTCACTTTCTAATGAAATGAAATCTCCATATACGAGTGTTTGATGATACAAAGGATTCTGTCTTAAAGCAATCATCTGTTTATAATAAGATAAAACAGAATCAGGATCATTCACCTGTTTAGCAACATTAATATCTTGATAATATTCATTATTCGTAAGCCAAGGTTGAACATCACTAAAACCTGCATATAACTGTGAATTCCAGCTCATAGGAGAACGGGTATTATCTCGACTACGACGATTGACAAAGTCTAAAGCTTCTTCTTCGCTATAACCTTCCTGTAAGGCTCTACGATATTGAGCATGTGAATTAAGATCATCAAAATCATGGATAGAAAGTCTATGATTGTTGATGGTTCCAATTTCTTCGCCTTGATAAATGAAAGGAGTCCCCTTTAAAAACATAAACATTTGACCTAAAGCTTTTGCGGCTTTTGGCGTACGTTCTTGAGGGTTACGAATAAGTCTGTTTAAACTTCTTTGCATATCATGATTTTCCAGGAAAGTTCCACACCATCCTGTTTTAAAGATTTCCTTTTGACTTAAAAAGAGCTTTTCTTTGTATTCCTGCATTGTCCAATTTTGAAGTGGGAACCATTCTTCATGTTCAGTAATATCAATATGTGAATAATTAAAATCAAACATCATTGAAAAGCATCCATCTTGACCAATAAAAATACTAAGCTGATCATAAGGAACACCCACAGCTTCCGCCACTGTCATACAATGATGAATATCAAATGTCTTTTCTCTCAACTCTTTGAAAAAGACTTCTATACCAGGCTGATTTCTTGTGAATTCAAAACATGATGAGAGTCCATCTGCGCCATCAACAGGACCGTTTTGCCAGGATTGATCTTTTTTTATAAAGTTAATAGCGTCTACTCTAAATCCTGCAATTCCTTTATCTAACCACCAGTTAATCATGCGATAGATGTCTTCTCTCATTTGTGGATTTTCCCAGTTTAAATCAGGTTGCTTTTTAGAAAAAGAATGAAAATAATACATATTATCTTCGTGAGGGACTTTTTCCCAAACAGAACCACTAAAAACAGAACGCCAGTTTGTAGGAGGCTGGTTATCTTGACCTTCTTTAAAAATATAATATTGTCGATAAGGGCTATCAGGATTTTTTAATGCTTCCTGAAACCAGGCATGTTCATCGGATGTATGATTAATAACAAGATCCATAATGATTTTGATATCTCTTTCTTTCGCTTTGACAATCAGTTCATCGACATCTTCCATACTTCCAAAATCAGGATGAATCTGATAATAATCAGCAATATCATAGCCATTATCATCCATAGGAGAACAATAAATAGGACAAATCCAAAGCATAGTGACACCTAAATCTTTTAAATAATCAAGTTTTTGAATGATTCCTTGAATATCACCAATTCCATCATGATTACTATCTTGAAAACTTTTAGGATAAATTTGATAAACAATTTCTTCTTTCCACCATTGTGGCATATTGATCACCTCTAAAATGATTATATCATGAAAAAATAATTGATGATAAGATTTTACAAATCTCAAATATCTTCATATAATAAATCAAAGGAGTTGATGAAATAATGAAGTATATTGATGGACATATGCATCTGGAAAATGGACCACTTACAAAAGAATATGTTTTACAATTTGTAGAAGCAGCACATCAAAAGGGATTAGATGAAATTCAAATTTTAGATCACACACATCGTTTTATTGAGTTTGAACCCATTTATGAGGGGTTAAAACAATATGATGTACAAAAGACATGGTTAGCAAATAAAGACATGAAATTTAAAGATCATTTAAGTGATTTCATTGATTTAATGAAAGATATCCAACAAATGGACTTGCCTGTTAAAGTGAAATATGGATTAGAAGTTTGTTATGTTCCAGAATATGAGAACTTTTTAAAAGAATTATTAGGACAATATTCTTTTGATTTTCTGGTAGGTGCTATTCATTCTATTGATGGTATCTTATATGATATGAGTTTTTCAAAAGATTTATTATGGAATCGCTATGATGCCAATGATATCTATAAACGTTATTACGAACTTGTCTTTCAATTAATAGAATCACAATTATTTACCCAACTGGCACATCCAGATACGATTAAACTTTTTCAGATCTATCCTACATATGATTTAAAGCCAACTTACCAAAAAATGGCAGAGCTTTTAAAAGCACATCATATGAAAGCTGAAAACAATGTGGGATGTTATTATCGTTATCATCATCCGGATATGGGATTATCTCAGGAACTTTTACAGATTTTTAAAGACAATCATGTGGATTTGATTTATGCTTCTGATGCTCATCAGCCACAGGATGTAGGCAATTATATTCGTGAAGCAACATTACAGATGAACTAGTGAAAAGCTAGTTCTTTTTTGTTATAAAGATGAATATAGTTTAAAGGATGGGTGATAAATAGATGAAATTGTATACAATTTATATAAAAATAATTACAAATTATGAAAAATTATAAAATCATTTGATAAATTTGTATAAATCATATATAATGACATCAATATTTTAAAAAGGAGGGTGTCGATATGACAACAAAAAGAGTTTATAACTTTTCAGCAGGTCCATCAACATTACCTGTATCTGTATTAGAAAAAATCGCTTCTCAAATGTTGAACTATAACGATAGTGGTATGAGCGTAATGGAAATGAGTCATCGATCATCATCCTATCTTGACATTTTTAATGAAACAAAAGCTATGTTAAAAAAGGTAATGAATATTCCTGATGATTATCAGATATTATTTATTCAAGGTGGGGCGACACAACAATTTTCAACGATTCCACTGAATTTGATGAAAAATGGAAAAGCTGATTATATCATTACAGGATCTTTTTCAAAGAAAGCTGCTCAGGAAGCAAAGAAATTTGGTGATGTGCATATTGTTTATGATGGCAGTGCACAGAACTTTAAACATATTCCAACTCAAGATGAATTAGATATAAGAGAAGATGCCTCTTATGTGCATTTATGTTCAAATAATACCATTTATGGTACGGAATGGAAGTATGTTCCAGATACACATGGAATACCTATTGTAGCGGATATGTCTTCTAATATTTTATCTCAGCCAATCAATGTGAATGATTATGGCATGATTTATGCTGGAGCACAGAAAAATATGGGGATTGCAGGACTGGGAGTTGTGATTGTCAGAGAAGATTTAATCAAAGACCATCAGGAAAAAATTCCAGTGCTGATGGAATATGATACAATCGCTCAAAATGATTCTATGTATAACACACCACCAACTTTTTCAATCTATGTATTAGGAGAAGTCTTAAAATGGATTGATTCTTTAGGTGGCTTAGAAGCTATGAAAAAAAGAAATGAAGAAAAAGCAAAGTTAATATATGATTATTTAGATCAGTCAGACTTTTATATTGCGCATAGTGATCCAGATAATCGTTCTTTAATGAATGTGACTTTTACTTGTCCTAATAAGGATTTAGATGCAAAGTTTGTGAAGGAATCAGTAGCGGCAGGGATGACGAATTTAAAAGGTCATCGTTCTGTAGGAGGTATTCGAGCTTCTATTTATAATGCAATGGAAAAAGAAGGCGTTGAAACATTAGTTGCCTTTATGAAAAAATTTGAAGAAGAAAATAGGTGATGAAAATGTATAAAATCAAATTAATGAATAAAATTTCTTCAGTAGGGACAGCGTTATTTAATCAGGATTATCTTGTTGGAGAAGATCAGAAGGATGAAGATGGAATTCTTGTCCGTTCTGCTACGTTACATGATTATGAGTTTCCGCAATCATTAAAAGCCATTGCACGAGCAGGGGCAGGTGTCAATAATATTCCTATTGAAAAATGCAGTGAACAGGGTGTTGTTGTTTTTAATACACCAGGCGCAAATGCGAATGCTGTTAAGGAACTGGTTTTATGTGCCTTGTTTCTATCTTCACGACAGATTGTTGAAGGTATTGACTGGGTCAAAACTTTAAAAGGACAGGAAGATGTTGGAAAACTGGTAGAAAAGGGGAAGAGTCAATTTGTTGGTCCTGAGATTGATGGTAAGAAATTAGGAATTATTGGTCTAGGGGCTATTGGTGTGAGTGTAGCGAATGCAGCGATTAAGTTAGGGATGGAAGTCTATGGATATGATCCATATATTTCAGTAGATGCAGCATGGGGTATGAGTAAATGGGTCAAAAATGCTCAAAATGTTGATACGATTTTCACTGAATGTGATTATATTACATTGCATGCGCCAAGCACGCCAGAAACAAAAGGAATGATCAATCAAGAAAGTATTCAAAAAATGAAAGATGGAGTTCGTATTCTGAACTTTGCTAGAGCAGATTTGGTGAACTCTCAGGATATTCTAGATGGAATTGCTCAGGGGAAAATCAAAAAATATATAACAGACTTTGCGACAGAAGATATCATTGATCAAAAAGATGTGATTGTGATGCCTCATTTAGGCGCGTCTACACCTGAATCAGAAGATAATTGTGCAATCATGGCTGTTAGAGAAATGATGGATTATTTAGAAAATGGAAATATTACAAATTCTGTGAATCTTCCTTCAGTGAAAGAACCACGCACAACACAATATCGTATTTGTTTAATTCATAAAAATGTTCCTAATATGTTAGCTCAATTTGCGACAATTCTTGCGAATAAACATATCAATATTGAAAATATGGTCAATAAAGCTAAGGGTGAGTATGCTTATACAATGATTGATACACAAGATATTGCAGGGTTAGAAGAATTAGAAACTTTAGAAAATGTTATTAGAGTAAGAGTGATTAAATAAGGCTAAATCAAATTTTGACTTAGCCTTTTATTTATAGAAGAGATTATTTTTTTCGCTAAAAGATTCATTTATGGTAAAATATTGTCAAAGGGGACTGATATTTATGAAGAAAATAATCATTTTGCTGGTAGCTTTCATGCTATCAGGGTGCTCTTCTCCAAAATCGACGGAAACAAAAGTGACACCAACACAAACAGAGCTGGAAATGACAGAGGTTTATACAATTGATAATCGGTTGGAATTTGAAATGATAAAAACGTCATTGACCGATGAGATTGCACCTGCTAATAAAAATAGAACATATCAATATTTAAAGCCAGCGGATAATCAACATATATTTATTGATATTATCGTGAGAACTCATAATTTATCAGAAAATGAGTATGAGTTATCAGATTTATATAGTGGAAACATTGAATTAAATAATGAAAAACATGATGTTCAGTTGGCTATAGAATCAATCCATTATACACAAATGAGTACCACAGATACTTTAAAACCACAAGAAGAACGCTATATACATCTTTATTGTGAAGTCGCCAAAAATAATACGAAACAACAGGCACAGCTAGCTCTTCAAGTTATGAACCAAAAAGATTATCAATATACTTTTTCTTTAGAAGAAGTACAGGAAGATAATCAAGTGAAGTCTATTGGTGATGTGATAAACTGTTCCAATTCACAAATCACCATATTAGATTGCCAGGAAAGTGAACGTATTGAGCCATCACAAAAAGGATTCTTTTATAGTTATCATCCTACCGATCGTGAAGACCAGATTTTTGTTGTGTTGTCATTAGAAATTCAAAATCAATCATCCCTGGATATAGATCCTGCAGAGTATATTTATTGTGAATATCAAATGAATGATGAAATCATTCATTCTCAAATTATTTTAGAGAGTGAGGATCATCAATCAATTTCAGAAAGTGGCAGTATATTAGCGGGACAAACAAGAACGCTTTATTTGGCTATGCCTATTTTAAAAACTCAGGCTGATACAGAGGGGACAATGACATTATTTGTAGAAGGAAATGTATTTGAAATTTATCAGTCCCAAAATTAAAGAAGCGTATAGACTTGAAAGTGGAGAATTTTCAAGTCTTTTCATGAACATCAATAATAGATTTTTAGTCAATTCTGGTTTGTCAAATAAGAGATGAACAGGGACGTGTTTTTATTTTTCCTTGACAAAAAGAAGAATATAGGTGTATTATAACAGTGTTATATAACGCTGTTATATATGGAGGTAGAAATGCAAGATACATCAAATTTGACACTGAATAAAATTCAACAGGCGGCTATTGATGAGTTTTTGGAAAAAGGATTTAGAGGAGCTTCTTTACGCCAAATTGTTAAACATGCCGGGGTGACAACAGGGGCATTTTACGGGTATTTTTCTAGTAAGGAGGCTTTGTTCGCTTCGATTGTCGAACCTCATGCACAGGCTTTGATGGCCCATTTCATGCAAGCACAACTCCAATTTGCTGATTTGCCAAAAGATGAACAACCTTCACATATGGGAATCGAATCGAGCGCATGTGTAGACTGGATGGTTGATTATATCTGTGATCATCGAGAACCGTTCAAACTTTTATTATTAAAGGCAGAAGGTACAAGTTATGAAAATTTTGTTCATAACATTGTTGAGGTTGAAGTGGAATATACGCTTAAATATATAGATGTTCTTAGAGAATTGGGACATAAGGTACCTAGACTTGACAGGACTTTATGTCATATTATTGCAAGTGGCATGTTTGGAGGAATCTTTGAAGTTGTTATTCATGATATTCCCAAAAATCAAGCTATGCGTGATGTAGGACAACTTCGAGCATTTTATACTGCTGGTTGGTTAGCATTAATGGAAGAAAAATAAATGAATGCAGCAACCTGCAATTTTTTACCTCTACAGTTAGCTTATGCTAACAACAGTGAGCGTTGATACAGGAGGGATAAGATGAAAGATAAGAAAAAGAGAACAATATCAATTTTATTAGCTTATGCTGGAAACTATAAAGCATTGACTTTTGTTGGTCTTGCTTTGTCAGCAATTTCGATGTTTTGTAGTATTGTGCCATATGTTTGTATTTGGCTTGTTGTGAGAGATTTGATTGTAGCAATGCCAAATTTCAGCAAAGTTCAAAATGTCCAAACCTATGGATGGATTGCCTTTGGCTTTGCTATGCTGGGGATTGTGCTTTATTTTATTGGTTTGTTATGTACCCATTTGGCAGCTTTTAGAACTGCGGAGAATATTCGAAAAATTGGGATGAATCATATCATGAAAGCACCTCTTGGTTATTTTGATAATAATGCTTCGGGACTTATTAGAGGAAGACTTGATAGTGCTGCTAATGATACGGAAACGCTTTTGGCACACAATTTGGCGGATATCATTGGAACAATCGTGTTATTTGCTGGTATGGTCATCTTAATGTTTGTATTTGATTGGCGTATGGGAGCGGCTTGTCTATTATCAGCGGTTATATCCATCGTTGCTATGTTTTCCATGATGGGAGGTAAAAATGCTAAACTGATGGAAGAATATCAGGCTGCACAGGATAGAATGACAAAAGCAGGAACAGAGTATGTCAGAGGTGTTCCGGTTGTTAAGATTTTTCAACAGACAGTTTATTCATTTAAGACTTTTAAAAAAGCAATTGAAGAATATAGCAATAAGGCTGAATATTATCAGGGAGAAGTTTGTCGTGTTCCCCAATCAATTAACCTGACATTTACTGAAGGCGCCTTTATCTTTTTAGTACCACTTGTCATTTTTCTAGTTCCAAGTACATTACATGATGGGAACTTCAGCAATCTTGTCATAAATTTCGTATTCTATGCTGTTTTTTCTGCTATCATTTCGACTGCATTGGCAAAGATTATGTTTGCATCATCGGGCATTATGCTGGCAAGTACAGCACTAAGCCGTATTGATTTAGTAATGAAAGCACCGACACTTGAAAAGTGTATTCATCCAAAAATGCCAGAAGATAATAGCGTGATTTTCAAAGATGTCAGCTTTACCTATGAAGGCTCAAGGACACCTGCATTATCACATATATCCTTTAGAGTTGAACCAGGTCAAACTATTGCACTTGTTGGCCCCTCAGGAGGTGGTAAAACAACGGCTGCCAGTTTGATTCCACGATTCTGGGATGTAAGCGAGGGTGTAGTTGAGGTAGGTCATGTTAATGTTAAAGAAATTGACCAGCATGTTCTCATGGATCAGGTTGCTTTTGTTTTCCAAAATACAAAGCTTTTTAAAACATCAATTTTGGAAAATGTTAAAATTGCTAATCCTAACGCCTCAGATGATGATGTTATGCATGCATTAAAGGCTGCAAGATGTAAGGATATTATTGATAAACTACCGAACGGTGTCCATACGATCATTGGAAGTGAAGGTACTTATCTCTCTGGAGGGGAACAGCAACGTATCGCTTTAGCTCGTGCCATTTTAAAGAATGCCCCAATCGTGGTATTGGATGAGGCTACTGCATTTGCTGATCCTGAGAATGAAGTTTTAATTCAAAAAGCTCTTAGTGTTTTATGCAAAGATCGAACAGTTATCATGATTGCTCATCGTTTATCAACTATTGTCAATGCGGATAAAATTATTGTTTTAGAAGAGGGACATATAATTGAAGAAGGTACTCATAAAGAATTATTAGATAAAAATGGTCTATATCATAAGATGTGGACTGATTATAATCAAGCAGTGAAATGGAAAATCACAAGTTGAAAGGAGGCAGCGTAGATGTTTGGAAAAAAATTTAAGCGAAAATATGCCTTAACAGAGAAAGGCGTTCAGAATGTCAAAAAGGGAACATTTTGGACAGTTATAGTAAATATTGTTGTTATGGGTGGTGTCAGTGTATTGTATTTACTGATGAAAGATTTGATGGCACTTTTTATTGGTAATCAAACAGAAATGAATACAATAACAATTTTAATTTTATTAGTTGTATTTGTATTCTTATCATTTGCAACGCATCTTCAACAGTATACATCCACTTATGGACTTGTTTATGGGGAAGTAAAAGCTACTAGAATTGCATTGGCTGAAAAACTTCGTCAATTACCTTTAGGATATTTTAATAAAAAGGATATTGCTGATTTAACAGAAACAATCATGGGAGATGTCAATCGTATGGAACATGTCTGGTCACATGTTTTAGGTTATTTGTATGGATCTTATATTTCAACTGGTATTATTGCTGTTTTCCTATTTATTTATGATTGGCGTTTAGCGATAGCCTGTCTTTGGGGTGTACCTGTCGCATTTGGACTTTTGTTTGGTTCACGCAAATGGACTTCAAAAGCCTCTGAAAAACTTAAACAAGCTGCAATTAAGGTATCTGATGGAATCCAGGAAACATTAGAAAATGTTAGAGAAATTAGAGCTACAAATCAAGAAAAGACTTATCTTCGAGGTCTATATCAAAAAATTGATGAGCATGAAAAGGTAATGGTAAAAGGAGAACTTGTGGCGGGTATATTTGTGAATGCTGCAAGTGTTATCATGCGTTTAGGTGTAGCAACGACAATTTTGGTTGGAGCACATTTGATTGTTCAAGGGCAAGTTGACTTCATGATACTGTTTATGTTTTTGTTGGTTATTACAAGAATTTATGCACCATTTGACCAAAGTTTAGCATTAATTGCAGAGATGTTTGTATCACAGGTATCAGCCAATCGTATGATGGAAATTTATGATACACCTGTTGCATCAGGAAAAGAAACCTTTGAACCAAAAGGACATAACATTGAGTTTCATCATGTTTCCTTTGCCTATGATCTACAAGATGTTTTAAAAGATGTCAGTTTTACAGCAAAGGAAGGTGAAGTGACGGCTTTAGTTGGACCGTCTGGTTCTGGTAAAAGTACCTGTGCTAAACTAGCTGCACGTCTATTTGATGTTCAAAAGGGGAAGATAACAGTTGGTGGTGTTGACATAAATGAAGTTGATCCTGAAGTTTTGTTGAGTGACTATTCCATGGTATTTCAAGACGTTGTTTTATTTGATGACAGCATTAAAGAAAATATTCGTCTGGGAAAAAGAAACGCAACGGACGAAGAAGTATATCAAGCTGCAAAAGCGGCAAATTGTGATGAATTTGTTCAAAAACTACCAAATGGTTATGACACCCTTATTGGTGAAAATGGTGCAAAACTATCTGGAGGAGAAAGACAAAGAATTTCAATTGCAAGAGCACTTTTAAAAGATGCACCTATCATTTTATTAGATGAGGCAACTGCTAGTCTTGATGTTGAAAACGAAACAAAGATTCAAGAAGCTTTGTCAAAACTGTTAGCTAATAAAACTGTGCTGGTTATTGCACATCGTATGCGAACTGTTCAATCTGCTGATAAAATCATTGTTTTAGAAGATGGAAAAGTGAAAGAAGAAGGAAGTCCAGAACAATTATATAAGCAAAATGGACTCTATCGTCATATGCTTGATTTACAAAACGAGAGTGCTCAATGGCAAATTGATTAATAAAAAAGTCCTTATATAGTTGATTTGACTATGTGAGGGCTTTTTGACTAGTGATTGTTTTTTAAATATTTTATTCTATTCAATATCATATCATCTCTTATCAATGCATCATTTTGTTTTTGATAATCAAATAATATGTGACTGCATAAATCTTGATCAGATATATTTGGGCACTGTTTTTTGTATGATAAAATCATATCATCAAAATAATCAATTTGTTCTGAAACGATTTCGTTATTGATTTTCAATCTTAATGGTGTATTTTCTTGAATCAATTTTTCAGCAAATTTGATATATTGACTTGGGTCTATGATTTCAGCTTTTTTCATCAAGGTTACAAAATCATCAGGTACAGTTAAAAACATCGTTGCATATTTGTTGTTATGAAGTTTGGCAGATTGACATAAATATATCTGTTTATCATAAAGTTTTAATTGACATAAGATATAGCATATAATATAAAATCCTATTTTTTCATGGGCATAAGATGAAGTCCATATTCTGATTTGCTGATGGTTTTTGAGTTGTGATAATATGTCTTTATAATTTTGAATCATCCTATGAAAATCATAATTGACTTTTAACTTTTGTAATGAAGTTATACGTTCTTCTAGATTTTTAACATTCAAAGAACCAATGGATAAATCATCATATAAATATATAATCCGATGAAAAGAATCAATAACATTTTCAGCTTGAAGAATTTTCAAAATATGATATGTATTGATATCAAAACATAATTCTAACATAATCATCTTACAATTGTGACATGTTCAGTATTGGTAATATGTCCACCATTAAGGACACGACCACTAACTAAAGACACTGTATAATCTAATGTACATTTGATTTTATGCCCTTTTGTAAATTTGTTTGTTCTCATAAAATTTTCCTCCTAAATATGGTGTAAAAGCTTTTACAATATTATCATATATTATGAGTTAGCCATGGTCAACTCTATTTTTTCTTGCTTTATAATCTTCTAAATACTTATAAAATAGAATATTTGGGTTTATAAAAGATGAGGGTGTGTGATTTAGAATACTAAATAGTTGAACATTATATTAATAAATGATATGAAATACTGATGTAATATATTACATTTTAATGTCGAAATAAGAATAACAAAATGATCATATAAGAGTATTTTATCACAAAATGCATGTTTAATGAGGTTTTCAATGAATATAATGATAATTGAAATCAAGTTAACTAAAAAAATTATTATACATGAATACATGAAAATAGCTACTTTTTTGCTTTTGAATATTGACAATGATAGGAAATAAGAGTATTCTAATGATGTGGTTAGTAAAGTCTAACTTATATTTTTAACAAAGAGTTAGCATACACTAATATAAAGAAGGGATGATTATGATGCCATTAACATTAGCTGGTGTTGGAGAAGTGAATACAATTCGCAGAATAGGTGGCAATGAAGAAACAAGGCGTTTTTTGGAAAATCTTGGTTTCGTTGCTGGAAGTGAAATTACTGTTTTATCTGCCATTGAAGGTAATGTCATTGTCAATATTAAAGATTCTAGAATTGCCATTAACAAAGATATGGCACGTCATATCATGGTATAGCTTTTAGGGTGTTTGAAAAGGGAGGAGAGATGATGATGAATTTAAGTGAAGCGAAAGTTGGAAGTACAGTCACTGTTACAAAAATAGAAGGGGACAGTGCTTATAAACGACGCATCATGGATATGGGAATCACTAAAGGAACGAGTCTATATATTAGAAAAGTTGCACCATTAGGTGATCCTGTAGAAATTACAGTCAGAGGATATGAATTATCTGTAAGAAAAATGGATGCGCAGTGTGTCCAAGTGAAATAGAGGGGGGTATTGGATTATGAATATGAAAATTGCTCTTGCTGGTAACCCTAACTGTGGAAAGACAACAATGTTCAATGCTCTTACTGGAGCGAACCAATATGTTGGAAACTGGCCTGGTGTTACAGTAGAGAAAAAAGAAGGAAAATTAAAAGGGAAGAGAAAAGATGAAGATATCATTATTACCGACTTACCTGGTATTTATTCTCTTTCACCATATACATTAGAAGAAGTGGTCAGCCGTGATTATATTTTAAATGAAAATCCAGATGTTATTATTAATTTGGTTGATGCTACAAATATTGAAAGAAACTTATATTTAACAACACAATTGATTGAAACTGGGGTACCGGTTGTGATTGCTTTAAATATGGCAGATTTATTGAAAAAAAGAAATATCAAGATTGATACAAAACGTCTTTCAATGTTATTAAACTGTCCAATTATTGAAACATCTGCTTTAAAACAGACAGGGTTAAATGATTTAATGGATGAAGCAATTAAAGTTGCGCGTAAAAAAGAAGTGGCTTTACCAAAAGATATCTTCTCTTCTGAATTGGAAAAAGCTATTGCAGAAGTTGAAAAATTGCTTCCTGTTTCTATAAGTGAAGGTAAAAAGAGATGGTATGCTGTTAAATTGCTGGAAAATGATAGTAAAGTTGTTGAAAGTATTGGAAATCAAATTCAGAATAAAACTCTTATTGATCAACAACGTGAAGCATTGGAAAAGAAACATGATGATGATATGGAAAGTATTGTCACTGATGAACGTTATCAATTTATTCAAAAAATGATTTCTACAACTGTAAAAAAAGGTGGAGAAAAATTAACAGTATCAGATAAAATTGATAAAATTGTAACAAATCGTATTTTAGGTATTCCTATCTTTATTGCAGTGATGTTTATTGTTTATTATGTATCTGTCACAACAGTAGGAACTTGGGTGACAGATTGGACAAATGATGTCTTTGTTGTAGCGATTCAGGATGCTGTTGGATCTTTCTTGACAAGTATTGGATCAGGAGAAGTTGTTCAGGGACTTGTTGTCGATGGAATTATTGGTGGTTTAGGAGCAGTACTTGGTTTCGTACCACAGATGGCTATTTTATTCTTATTCCTATCCATTTTAGAAGATTGTGGATACATGGTTCGTATTGCATTTGTGATGGATCGTGTGTTTAGACATTTTGGATTATCTGGAAAGAGCTTTATTCCATTATTAATTTCTTCAGGATGTGGTATTCCAGGAATCATGGCTTCAAAGACGATTGAACAGGATAATGATCGTCGTTTAACAATCATGACAGCCACTTTCATTCCATGTGGTGCGAAGCTTCCTGTTATTGCACTGATGGGTGGTGTGATTGCAGGAGAAGCAGCTGGATATACAGAAAGTTCATTTGTTGCGCCAATGATGTACTTTATGGGAATTGTTGCCGTATTGGTTGCTGCTATTATTTTGAAGAAAACAAAACCATTCTCTGGAAAACCTGCACCATTTGTTATGGAATTACCACAATATCATATTCCATCTGCCAAAACAGTTTTATTACATGTATGGGAAAGATTAAAAGGATTTATTATTAAAGCTGGAACAATCTTGTTCTTAGCTTGTGTTGTGATGTGGTTTTTAGGTGCATATGGATTTGTAGATGGACAATTTGGACTAGTAGAGAGTGGCGATAGTTTATTAGCAATGATTGGTGGATTGATTGCTCCAATCTTTGCACCACTTGGATTTGGAAACTGGCAGTCAGTGGCTGCTTCGCTTTCAGGATTTACAGCGAAAGAAGCGATTGTTTCAACAATGGGATTATTGGCGAATGTTGCTGGAGATGTCGAAGATGCAGTCAATGTTGCTCAAGGTGTCCAAGCATGGTTCCCTACAACTTTATCTGCTTTATCATTCTTGATTTTCAACTTATTAGATTCACCATGTCTTGCGGCTATTGCAACTATGGCTCAACAGATGCAATCTCGTAAATGGTTCTGGTTTGCCATCATTTTCCAAAATGTCTTTGCTTATGTTGTATGTTTATGTATTTATCAGATTGGAACATTCCTGATGGGTGGAGCCTTTGGAATCTGGACTGCTATTGCATTTGTCTTAGCAGCTGTGATATTATTCTTATTGTTTAGACCTGATCCATATAAAAATCAAAAAGTTTATTCAAGAAGATCAGTTCAAGTGAATTCATAATCAAATAACTGGATACCTTGGTGTCCAGTTTTGACATATCAAAGGAGTTGAAAAAAATGGCAGATATAATTGTGCTTATATTGATAATAGGATATTGTGGATTTGTCATTTTTCAGCGACATCGTCAAAAGAAAAAAGATTCAAAAAATGGTTGTACAGGTGTTTGTGCTGGATGTAGTGGCTGCGGAGATTTGAGTCATTTAAAAGAAACATATTTTGCTGATAAAATGAAAAAAGAAAGGAAATTATAGATGGGTAATTCAACAGGTTCAATGTTTTATATGTTCATCATTGTGATTGGTGTTTATATTATAGGAATGTTAGCCTTTCTAGGATTTCAACGAATAAAGAAGTGGTTTCATAAGCGTCGTGATTTAAAGTTCCAGGAAAGAAGGGATCGTCATGGTTGATGCCATTATTATCATTATTGTGATTGTCTTATTAGGATTTGCATTAAAAGGAAGTATAAAACATTTTAAAGGTGAAGGAGCATGTTGTGGTGGAAATCATGAAAGTTTAGATATGCAAGAAAAGAAATTGACTTCACCTGTTATTGGGAAGAAATTATTAAAAATTGAAGGAATGCATTGTGATCACTGTGCCAAACAGGTCATGGATGCTATAAATAAGATTGATGGAGTTAGTGCAAAGGTTGATCTTCAATCACAGACAGCGACGATTTTCTATGATCGAGAAATCAATGATAATGAGTTATATCAGGCTGTAAAAAGTGCTGGTTATCATATTCAATCAATAAGTTGTTCATAGAAAAGTGTCGAAGATGATCGTAATCAAGAGATGTTATAGATGATATGTTTTATAACATCTTTTTTAATATGTTTTGATAGCTGAATCAACAAGGAAAACAATGAATTTATTGATAAAAAAATCATATAAACTATTGACAAATTTATTATATATAGTATACTGAATATAGAGTTAGTTAAAGCTAACTATTAATAATATCTAAAAGTTAGCAAATCCTAACCGATATATCTAAGCGTGTAAAGATATATAAAGAATAAAAGAGGATATGAATGATAGAAATAGTTGCCCTCATACTCCTATTCATCGTCATTTTAGATTAAAAAGCCAGATTAGATCTAGACATACTTGTAACTATGATATATTCTATCCTTTAACAGACACATTTTGTGTATGATGAAAAGTAATCTTCGGATTACTTTTTTTCTTTGGTATATAAAGTTGCGTTTGAAAGTTGAATGTGATAATCTAAATGTTAAGGTGATGAATATGAAGAAAATGGAATTGCGTCATACAAAAATATTGGAGTTATTAACTGAAAAGAATAAAGTGGATGTTACAGAATTATCTCAAAATCTTGGTGTGTCACAAGTGACAATACGTAAAGATTTGGATATGTTAGAGAAAAAAGGATTGATTGTTAGAGAACATGGCTTTGCGACGCTGAATGGACAGGATGATATGAATAATAGATTAGCCTATCATTATGATATTAAACAACAATTAGCCAAATCAGCTTGTCAGATGATTGAAGATGGTGAAACAATTATGATTGAATCTGGTTCCTGTTGTGCCTTACTGGCTCAAGAAATTGCTTCAACAAAAAAAGATGTTACAATTATTACGAATTCTTCTTTTATTGCTGATTACATTCGTCAATATTCTCAAGTCAAACTGATTTTACTTGGCGGAGAATATCAAAAAGAAGCACAGGTTGTTGTAGGTCCAATGACAAGACGTTGCGTTGAAGCGTTCTTTGTTGATAAGTTTTTTATTGGTACAGATGGTTTTTCAAAAAATACGGGATTTACTGGAAATGATTATATGCGTAGTGAAACAGTGCGAGATATGGCTCGTCAGGCTGCTCATGTGATTGTTGTGACAGAGTCTTCTAAGTTTCAACAAGTAGGTTTAGTCAATTTATTGCCCACACAAGATGTCTATTGTGTTGTTACAGATGGAATGATTCCTCAAGAAAGTGAAGAATATTTACAAAGTCAAAATGTAATTGTCAAAAAGGTATAATAAAAGGAGCAATGCTCCTAAATAAAACAATCTAAACCTTCATCAATAAAAATTTGCTGATAATCTTTTAAGTCCTCATTATGGAGGGCTTTTTGATTTTTATAGGTATATTCTTTATTCAACATGTCATATTTTTTTTCACCAAATTGATGGAAAGGCAAGAGTTGCACACGTTTTAATCCAATCTTATGTAACATTCCAGCAAGTCCTCTTGCATCTTCTAAAGAATAATTGAAATCAGGAATGACAGGGATACGTGGTAATATGTCTATACCCTGTTGAAAAGCCCAGGTTAAGTTTTTTATAATCAGTTCGTTATGAACGCCAGTTTTTAAGAAATGTTGTTGACTGTCGTGGTGTTTGACATCAAATAATAAAAGGTCAAACTGTGGGGCTAAATGTTGAAATGTTTCTTCTGGAACATATCCTGTTGTTTCAATTGCAGTATGGATATGTTCTTTTTTTAATGCCTGAATGAGTGCTTCAACGAATTGGGGTTGTCCCATACCTTCACCACCAGAAATCGTCACACCACCTTGAGATTCTTCATAAAAAGGAAGATCCTGTTTGCAGATACGAACAATTTCATCAATGTCCTGATACTCTCCTTCACATGATAAAGAATGTGAAGGACATTGTTGAACACATTGTAAACAACCAATACATTGATCAAAATGAACATGGATATATCCATCCTGAAATGAGATTGCTTGTTGAGGACAAGTTTTTACACAATGGCAACAATGTAAACATGTGTCGTGATGACATAGAATCTGTATATTTTCATTTTGTGATTCCGGATTAGAACACCACTCACATCTTAATGGACAACCTTTTAAAAAGACTGTTGTACGGATACCAGGGCCATCATGAATACTAAATTTTTGAATATTAAAAATGATACCTTTTGTCATAGTCATTCTCCTTTTGACTATATGTTATCACAAATGTTTTAAATAGTAAATAAATAAGTTTCAAATGAAATATAATATGTTTTTATTCAAATAAATATTGACTTTAATTAGATATATGATAAGATATATTTGAAAATGAAACACATAAAACTTTCAAATGAAATAAAAAGGAGAAGAAAAATGAAGAATGTTGAACATTTTGGTGATTTAACACCACGTATGAATCATTTTAGAGAAGCTGTATTGGATAAGAAACCTTATATTGATGCTCAGCGTGCATTGCTTGTGACAGAAGCTTATGAGAAATATAAGAATCAGACACCTGTCATGAAACGTGCCTATATGTTAAAAAATATATTGGAAAAAATGTCTATTTATATTGAAGATGAAACTTTAATTGTAGGAAATCAGGCTTCATCAAATAAAGATGCACCGATCTTTCCTGAGTATACAATGAAGTTTGTTATGGATGAATTAGATACATTTGAAAAACGTGATGGAGATGTCTTTTATATTACAGAAGAAACAAAAGAAGCTTTACGCTCTATTGCGCCATTTTGGGAAAATAATAATCTAAGAGCTAAAGGTGAAGCTTTACTTCCTGAAGAAGTCAGTGTTTTTATGGAAACAGGATTTTTTGGTATGGAAGGGAAACTGAATTCAGGAGATGCTCATTTGGCTGTTGAATATCAAAAAGTCTTAGAAATCGGTTTAAAGGGATATGAAGACAGAGTTTTAGATATCAAAAATCATTTGGATTTATGTGTTCCTGAAAATCTTAATAAATATCAATTTTATAATGCAGTATTGATTGTTATTGAAGCAGTCAAAACATTTGCAAAGCGTTTTAGTGTTCTAGCAAAAGAAAAAGCTGAAAAAGAAACAGGAAAAAGAAAAGAAGAATTATTGGAAATCAGTCGTATTTGTGACAAAGTGCCTTATCAGCCAGCTCAAACATTTCATGAAGCGATTCAATCAGTATGGTTTATTCAATTGATTTTACAGATTGAATCTAATGGACATTCATTATCATATGGTCGCTTTGATCAATATATGTATCCTTATTTAAAACATGATTTAGATAACAATATCATCACAGAAGATGAAGCAGTTGAATTATTGACAAATTTATGGATTAAAACTCTCACAATCAATAAAGTACGTAGTCAGGCTCATACATTTTCAAGTGCTGGAAGCCCAATGTATCAAAATGTGACAATTGGAGGACAGACAACAGATAAAAAAGATGCCGTGAATCAATTATCTTTCTTAGTTTTGAAGTCAGTGGCACAAACAAGATTGCCTCAGCCAAACTTAACGGTGAGATACCATGCTCATATCAATCAGGAATTCTTTGATGAAGCTATTGAAGTGATGAAATTAGGAACTGGTATGCCAGCCTTTAATAATGATGAAGTGATTATTCCTTCATTTATTGAAAAAGGTGTCAAAGAAGAAGATGCTTATAACTATTCTGCAATTGGTTGCGTGGAAACAGCAGTGCCAGGAAAATGGGGTTATCGTTGTACAGGTATGAGTTATATGAATTTCCCAAGAATTTTATTAATTGCGATGAATAATGGGGTGGATATGACTTCTGGAAAACGTTTTGTAAAAGAATGTGGTTATTTTACAGAAATGAAATCTTATGAAGAATTGATGCAAGCATGGGATCAGGTAGTCAGAGAATTAACACGTATGAGTGTGATTGTTGAAAATGCAATTGATTTAGCTTCTGAAAAAGATGTTCCTGATGTTTTATGTTCAGCCCTTACTGAAGATTGTATTGGTCGTGGAAAGACAATTAAAGAAGGTGGAGCTGTCTATGATTTCATTTCAGGATTGCAGGTAGGTATTGCGAATATGGCTGATAGTCTGGCAGCAATTAAGAAACTTGTCTTTGATGAAAAGAAAATCACTCAACAACAATTATGGGATGCTTTAGTTGATGATTTTCAAAGTGAAGAAAGTCAAAGAGTTCAAAGAATGTTGATTGAAGAAGCGCCTAAATATGGTAATGATAATGATGAAGTGGATCAGTTGGTCGTTGATGCCTATGCATCTTATATTGATGAAATGAAAAAGTATCCAAATACGCGTTATGGTAGAGGGCCAATTGGAGGTATTCGTTATGCTGGAACATCCTCTATTTCCGCTAATGTAGGGCAGGGATTTGGAACGATGGCAACACCAGATGGTAGACATGCTCATACACCATTGGCAGAAGGATGTTCACCAGCGCATAGTTGTGATAAAAGTGGTCCAACAGCGGTCTTTAAATCTGTGTCCAAATTACCAACTCATGAAATTACGGGTGGTGTTTTATTGAATCAGAAAGTAACACCACAGATGTTATCAACAGAAGAAAATAAACAGAAATTAGAAATGTTGATGAAAACATTCTTTAATAGATTGGAAGGATATCATGTTCAATATAATGTTGTGTCTAAAGAAACTTTAATTGATGCTCAAAAACATCCAGAAAAGCATAAGGATTTAATTGTGCGAGTGGCAGGATATTCAGCTTTCTTTAATGTGTTATCAAAAGCAACACAAGATGATATTATTGGAAGAACAGAACAAAGTTTATAGGGAGAAGATTATGGAATTTATTATTGATACAGTTGATTTAGAAGAGATTAAGGAAGCCGTTGCTTATATGCCTATCGTAGGTGTCACAAGCAATCCTTCTATTGTCAAGAAGACAAGCCCAGAGGATTTCTTTGCACATATGCGAGCAATCAGAGATATTATTGGAAAGGATAGAAGCCTTCATATTCAGGTGATTTCTAAGGATTGTCAAAGCATGGTCAAGGAAGCACATAGAATCCTTGAAGAAATAGATAGACAGGTCTATATCAAAGTACCCGTATCTTATGAAGGAATCAAAGCGATTAAGATGTTGAAGGAAGAAAACATTCATGTCACAGCGACAGCTGTCTATGATTTGATGCAGGCCTATATGGCACTAGCAGCAGGGGCAGACTATATTGCACCATATGTCAATAGAATTGGAAATCTAGGAGCAGATCCAATGGAGCTCATCAATGAATTATCAAATCGTATTGTCATGGATGGATATGATACAAAGATAGTTGCAGCATCATTCAAGGGAGTGCAACAGATTAGAGATGCCTTCAATTATGGAGCACAGGCGATTACAGCACCAGTAGAGATCTTGAAACAGATTTTCAAGAATCCAAGCATAGAAAAAGCAGTAGATGATTTCAATGCCGACTGGTATAGCATGTATGGAGAAGGCAAAGGAATATGTGATTTATAGAGTCATCAGGTATTTTATGAAAAACTCATAAAATGCCTTTTTTAATGCACGTTATTTTACTTTATATCAAAAGTTCTTTACAATAAAAATAGGAAGGTGAAGATAATGAAAGTTTTAATTATTGGAGGTGTAGCTGCTGGAGCCACAACAGCTGCCAGACTGAGAAGATTAAATAAAGATGTAGAAATGATTGTTTTTGAAAAGGGAAATTATGTATCTTATGCCAATTGTGGATTGCCTTATTATGTGTCTGGTGAAATTCAAGGTAAAGAGGATTTACTGTTGATGACACCACAATTATTTTATGATCGTTTTCAGATTGATGTCAGAGTGGCGAGTGAAGTCACAGCGATTCATCCTGAAAACAAGAGTATCTCCGTTTATAATCATATGACAGGAGAAACTTATGAAGAAAATTATGATCAGCTGGTTATTGCGACAGGATCATCGCCTATTCGATTGCCGATTCCTGGAATTGATCATCCTGATATTCAACAATTATGGACAATTGATGATTTTGAAAAAATACGCCAAAAAGTGGAGCTGGAAAATATGCACACAGCATGTATTATTGGTGGAGGCTTTGTAGGGATTGAAACAGCTGAAAATTTAAAAGAATTGAATGTAGATGTTGATGTTATAGAAAAAGGACCACAAATCTTAAATAATTTAGATTTTGAGATGGTTCAGCCCATACATAAATATTTAAATCGAAAAGGTATTCATTTATATTTGAATACAGAATTATTAGCTTTTGAAGATCATCAATCCAAAATACAAGTCAAAACGAACTCTTTTACAAAAAGTTATGATTTGGTCATTCTTTCAGTCGGTGTAAAACCACAAAGTGAAATAGCTAAAAAAGCTGGAATTGACTGTAATGCAAGAGGTGGTATTGTTGTAGATGAATATTTAAAAACAAATATTCCAGATATCTATGCAGTTGGAGATGTGATTGAAGTTGAACATTATATTGATCATCAAAAAACAATGATACCTTTAGCAGGTCCGGCTAACAAAGAAGGTCGAATTCTGGCAGATAATCTGGCAGGATATCCTCAAAAATATCTAGGATCATTAGGAAGTAGTATTATTAAAGTTTTTGAGATGGCCGCAGCAAGCACTGGCTTCAATGAAAAACAATTACAGGCTCAAGGTTTACATAGACATCAAGATTATGAAGTGGTTATTATCCAACAAAAATCCCATGCAGGATACTATCCTGGAGCCAAGCCACTGACAATAAAGGTGATCTATGACCTTGAACAGAACATATTAGGAGCACAGGTTATAGGTTATGAAGGTGTTGATAAACGTATTGATGTGATTTCCACAGCTATTCATTATCATGGGAAAGTAACGGATTTAAAAGATCTTCATATCGCTTATGCTCCACCGTTTGCTTCGGCTAAGGATGCAATCAATATGGTAGGATATGTCGCTGAGAATATGCAAAATGGTTATATACAGTTGATGCTGCCTGATGAATATCAACAAGTCAAAGATCATGTCATCACATTGGATGTCAGAGAAAACGATGAAAGAAAAGCTGGATATATTGAAGGATCTTATCATATTCCATACGGTGAATTAATCCATCGTTATCAGGAAATAGATCCAAAACAGACCATTGTGATATATTGTGCAGTTGGAGTCAGAGCTTATAATTGTGCTAGAATTCTGATGCAAAGAGGATATCAGAAAGTTTATGTGTTAAGCGGAGGCTTAGGATTTTATTTGGATTATTGCTTCAAATAATCATGTGTTTTTACGTAATCTTAACAAATTTTATACAAAAATATGATTTTTCCACCATTTAAAAAGATATACACTATGTTTGTCAATAAAGACGAATGATAAATGATAAAAAGGAAGGGTTAAAATATGAAAAAATTCGGAGCTTTATTATTAGCATGTGTATTAAGCTTTAGCTTGGTAGGATGCGGAAATAATGATGGAGGTAGCGATGCGGCTGCTTCAGGAAGTGGAGATGTGAGTGGAACTGTTGCTTTAAATGGTTCAACATCAATGGAAAAACTTGTTAATGGATTAAAAGAAGGTATTGTAGAAACTTATCCAAATTTACAATTAGAACCACAATTTACAGGTTCAAGTGCTGGGATTGAAGCAGTAACAAACGGAACTGCTGATATTGGAGATGTATCAAGAGCTTTAACTGATGAAGAAAAAGCAGGTGGTTTAGTAGAAAACATTGTTGCTTTAGATGGTATCGCAGTTGTTACTGATACAGCGAACACAGCTACAAATTTAACAACTCAACAATTAAAAGATATTTACACTGGAAAAATTACTAACTGGAGCGAAGTTGGTGGAGCTGACCAAAATATCGTTGTTATTGGACGTGAAAGTGGTTCAGGAACAAGAGATGCATTTGAAGAAATCTTAGATATCGCTGATCAATGTCAATTAGCTCAAACATTAAATGAAACTGGAGCAGTTGCTGCAGCTGTACAATCTACACCAGGAGCAATTGGATATATTTCATTAGATGCATTAAATGATAAAGTTAAAGCATTACAATTAGATGGTGTTGCACCAAGTGAAGAAACAGTAAAAGACGGTTCATATACTTTACAAAGACCATTCGTTATGGCAACTAAAGGTGAAATCAGTGAACAATCAGCACAAGTTCAAGCTGTATTTGAATTCATTAATAGTGATGCAGGACAAGAAGTTATCTCATCTGTTGGTTTAGTTTCAGCAAAATAATCTTTTAAGGGGCATAGGATTATGCTTCTTTTTTTGTATAAAAATAAATTTTAAAGTTATACTGTTTGTAAAGAGAAAGTAAAGAAATAAATGTAAAAAAACATCGAAAATCATGGATTAAATACATAGAAATTTAAATATTTTACATAATCTTAACATTTTTTATACAAAATATTGCTATTTCTTTTACGTGAAAAGATATAAACTAGCATTGATTTGTGGAGCTATATATAAAAGAAGGGGTTAAATATGGAAAAGAAGATGATATCTATTATTGCAAATAGAAAAACAAAATCAATGGTAGAAAAAATAGCGTCTATTATTTTTACTTGTTGTGCTGTTGTTTCTATTGTAGCTGTTGTTGGGATTACAGCGTATATGTTTGTTTCAGGAACGCCAGCTATTTTTAAAGTTGGATTAACTGAAATTTTATTCAGCAATGTATGGGCACCAACTGCGGCTGATCCACATTATGGTATTCTTAATATAATCTTAACATCAATTGTTGGGGTATTCTTTGCAATTTTGATAGGAGTTCCTATTGGAATTTTAACAGCTGTCAACTTAGCTGAAATTGCTAATCTAAAAGTGAGAAATATTGTAAAATCAGCAGTTGAATTGTTAGCAGGGATTCCATCAGTCGTCTATGGACTTTTAGGAATATTAATTATCAATCCATTAATGTATCAATTGGAGCTGGCTATTTTTGCTGGGTCAAAAACACATCAGTTTACAGGTGGAGCCAATTTGATTTCAGCTATTTTGGTTTTGGCCATTATGATTTTACCAACTTTAATTAATATTACGGAAACATCATTAAAATCAGTACCAGATGATTATCGTAAAAGTTCTTTGGCGCTAGGTGCAAGTCAAATGCAGACAATTTTTAAAGTTGTTTTACCAGCTGCTAAAAATGGGATTATGTCAGCGATTGTTTTAGGAGTTGGTCGTGCGATTGGTGAAGCCATGGCTATCTTGCTTGTGGCAGGGAACTCAGTCAATTTCCCATTACCATTCAATTCAGTTCGTTTCTTAACAACTGGTATCGTTTCTGAAATGGGATATGCTTCAGGAACACATCGTGAAGTATTGTTTACAATTGGTTTGGTATTATTTATCTTTATTTTAGCAATTAACTTGATATTAACATTTATTTTAAAACGAGGTGGAGAAGATGGAAAATAGTATTTTTGATAAAAAAAGTAGATTAAGTGATAAAGTCTTAAGTTTTCTTATTCAATTATCCACTCTCATTTCCGTTGGTCTATTGATTGTTATTATTGGTTATATATTAATAAGAGGTATTCCAAGCTTCAATTTTGGATATCTTGTCAATACAACAAGTGTATTAAAGGATACAGTAGGGATTTTACCTAATATTATTAATACAGTTTATATGATTGTTGTGACATTATTGATCGCTGGTCCTATTAGTATTGGGGGAGCAATCTACTTAAATGAATATGCAACAAATAAGAAATTTGTTGAAATCATTTCATTTACAACTGAAGTTTTAGCTGGTATTCCGTCTATTATTTATGGTTTATTCGGTATGTTGTTTTTTGGAAATTTATTAAAATTAGGGTATTCTATTTTAACAGGGGCCTTAACATTAGCTATTATGATTTTACCAATCATTTCTAGAAATACACAGGTTGCCCTGCAGGCAGTACCAAAAAGTTATCGTGAAGCAGCACTAGGAATTGGAGCGACAAAATGGTATATGATTCGTACAGTTTTATTACCAAGTGCGATTCCTGGAATCTTAACAGGTATCATTTTAGCAATGGGAAGAATTGTTGCTGAATCAGCTGCATTACTATTCACTGCTGGAAGTTTATCAATGTTACCAAGAGGATTGTTTGAACACTTGTTCTCAAGTGGTGGAACTTTAACAATTCAACTTTATCTAGAAATGGCAAAAGCGAATTATGAGGTTGCCTTTGTCATTGCATTAATTTTAATTGTTGTTGTGTTAGTATTGAATTTCTTAGCAAAATGGATTTCTAAAAGATTTGATGTCAATAAAATTGATTAAGGAAGGTTAAAAAAATGAGTGTAAAAATTAGTTCTAAAAATTTAAATCTTCATTATGGAGAAAAACATGCATTGAAAGATGTGAATTTAGATATTGTAGAAAATAAAATCACAGCATTTATTGGTCCTTCAGGATGTGGGAAATCTACATTTCTTAAGACTTTAAATAGAATGAATGATTATGTAAATAATGTCAAAATTGATGGTGAAATTACATTAGATGGAGAAAATATTTATGATCCACGTGTTGATACAACAGTGTTACGTAAAAAAGTAGGGATGGTTTTTCAGCAACCTAATCCATTTCCAATGAGTATTTATGATAATATTGCTTATGGACCAAGAATTCATGGTATTAAAAATAAAAAGAAATTAGATGAAATTGTTGAAAAAAGTTTAAAAGCAGCAGCTTTATATGATGAAGTTGCAGATCGTTTGCATACATCAGCACTTGGTTTATCTGGTGGACAACAACAGCGTTTATGTATTGCAAGATGTTTAGCAGTAGAACCAGAAATCATTTTATTGGATGAACCAACAAGTGCCTTGGATCCTATTTCTACATTGAAAATTGAAGAGTTATTAATGGAATTAAAAGATAAATATACAATTGCAATTGTCACACATAATATGCAGCAGGCATCACGTATTGCTGATTATACGGCTTTCTTCTTGGTTGGAGAAATGGTAGAATATGGTGAAACAAAAGACATTTTCTCAATGCCTAAAGATAAACGTACAGAAGATTATATTACTGGTCGTTTTGGTTAAGAGTTGTGTTTTGCATGAAAAACAAATATAATGGAGGTATGTAAAATGATGAGAAAACTATTTGACGAAGAATTAGAAAAGTTAAATGTTGATTTAACAAAAATGGGGCATCTTGTAGAAGTTGCTATTGAAAATATGATTGATGCATTTAAGCATCAGGATAAAGCTCTTGCAAAAGAGATTATTACAAATGATCGTTTAATTAATGATATGGAAAGAACTGTTGAATCAAGAGCATTTAATTTGATTTTACGTCAACAACCTATCGCAACTGATTTAAGAAATGTAACAACAGCTTTAAAAATTGTTACTGATTTGGAAAGAATTGGGGATCAGGCTGCTGATATTGCAGAAATTATCATGAATTTTGAAGGTGAACATGCTTATAAGACAGTTGAGCATATTCCAACAATGGCTAAAAAAGCTAAAATTATGGTTCATGAATCTATAGATTCATTTATTAAAAAAGATTTATCTACTGCACGTTTAGTGAAAAGCATGGATGATGAAATTGATGCTTTATTTGAAGAAGTGAAACAGGAAGTTGCAGAAATTATTAAAGAAAACAGCGAAAGAATTGATTACTGTATTGATTTCTTAATGATTGCGAAATACTTAGAAAAAGTTGGAGATCATGCAGTCAATATCTGTGAATGGTTAGAATTTAATCAAACTGGTTCAGTGAATGATCAAAGATTGATTTAGGAGGGTTAACAATGAACGAACGTATTTTTGTCATAGAGGATGATGAAAATATTCAGGAGATAGTTAAACTATCTCTTGAATCTAATGGTTATCAGGTTACACTATTTGATAATGCTATTGATGCTATAATAGAAATAAAAAGAGAGGCACCAGATTTAGCTATTTTTGATGTGATGTTGCCACAGATGGATGGGATTTCTGCTGTCAAAAAGATTAGAGAAACAAATACAGAAATGCCTATCTTGATTTTAAGTGCCAAAGATAGTGAAATTGATAAGATTCATGGCTTAGATAGTGGTAGTGATGATTATATGACAAAGCCATTTGGTGTATTGGAGCTTTGTGCTCGCGTTCGTACATTATTAAGAAGAGTTCATCCTAAATCAAAAGTTTTAAGAACACCATCCTTATCTATTGACAAGTCAACACATGTGGTAAAACATCATCAAGAAACTATGGATTTAACACATAAAGAATATCAATTGCTTGTTTATTTAATAGAAAATAAAGATCGTGTTGTCGAAAGAGATGAATTATTAAATAATATTTGGGGATATGATTTTATTGGGGAATCAAGAGCATTAGATGTTCATATTCGTTCACTTCGTAAGAAGTTAAATGATGATGGAGAAAAATATATTAAAACAATTCGTTCGGTGGGTTATCGTTTTGTAGAAAAAGAGGAGGATAAGTATGACTAAATCTATCCTCCGTTATTTTATTGTGATTCTGGTTGTTGCATTATTAAGCAGTTGTGTGATTTCTGGAACGCTGTTATCTAATAGCATTTTAGATACAACTGAACACGATATGCTGTATTCTTTAAAACTGATTGATTATGCCTTGGATTATCAGCAACCGCTTGATGGACAAATTGAAAAGTTAAATCCCTTGGCATATAGTGATGATACACGTATTAGTGTGATAGATCTTGAAGGTAATGTTGTTGCTGATACGGCAAAAGATTCTATATCTGAAAATCATTTGAATCGTGAGGAAATTCAGGAAGCTTTAAAATCCAGTGAAGGATATGCTCAAAGAAAATCTGAAACAACAGGTGAGGATACACTTTATGTAGCTTTATATAATCATGAAGACTATATAATTAGACTGGCTATTCCTTATCACGGTATTACTGATTATTTAGGTTCGTTAATTCCAGCTTTTGCAGTAAGCAGTATTATTTCGTTTTTAATTGCGTTTATACTATCACGTAAGCTAGCAGTGACAATCTCTAAACCTATTATTGAAATTAGTGAAAGTCTTGATCATATGAGTAAAGATTTTAGAGTTGATTTGAAGGATTATGATTATCAGGAATTTAATGTGATTGTAGACACGATTTATAATTTATCACATAGATTACGTAAATCTATGCGTCAGGTCAAACTGGAACGTATTAAAATAGATGAAATTTTAAAACAAATGAATGAGGGATTTGTTTTATTGGATGAAGACTATCAAATTTTAAGTATTAATGAAAAGGCAATATCTATATTAGGAGATATGAAAGTACATGATCGTATTTTAGATTATCTTTATTTTCCTGATATTATACAAGCTTTACAAAATAATATTACAAAACAACAGGTTGAGCTAAAAATAGATCATAATATTTATGCTTGTTATATTTCACGAGTTGATTTTGGGACAACTTTGCTTTTTGTGGATATTACGGCATCGAAAAAAGCAGAAAAAATGCGTAGTGAATTTTTCTCTAATGTTTCTCATGAATTGAAAACACCAATGACATCTATTAGGGGATATAGTGATTTATTGGCTCAAGGTGTTGTCCAAAATGAAAGTCAAAAACAAGTTATGTTAGAAAAGATTCAAACAGAAGTTGATAGTATGTCACGATTGATTAATGATATATTGATGCTGTCAAGATTAGAAAGTATGGATATTGAAGCAGAAATGATGCCTATTAAAATGCGAAGTATCGTGGACGAAGTTTTAGAAAGTTATGAAGTAGAAATAGCGAAACATGATATCCATATGGAATATTCTTTTGAAGATATGGTGTATATAGGAAATCATCAACAAATCTATACATTATTAAACAATATTATAGGAAATGCCATTAAGTATAATAAAGATCATGGAAGTGTCTTTGTGGATATTGAAGCGCAAGGCGATGGTATGAAAATTGTTGTCAAAGATACGGGTATTGGTATTCCACTTGCAGATCAGGCACGTGTGTTTGAAAGATTTTATCGTGTGGATAAAGGAAGAAGTAAACAGCGTGGAGGAACTGGACTTGGTTTAGCTATTGTTAAACATATAGTATCGCATTATAAAGGTACGATTTCATTGAAGAGTGAATTGAATATAGGAACAACGATTGAAATTGTTTTACCGCAACAAAAAAGAACTGAATCTTAGTCAATGTCGTCAATTTAATGACAGATATAAATTAGAAATCTGATATATTCAGGTTTCTTTTTTTGTTTATTAAGATTCATAAGTAATTATAGAAGTGATATATCATATTTGGTGAAATCTCAATGATTTAATGATAGAATTGTAGTATAGAAAAGGAGTGGTTTTATGTTTGTGAAGGTTGTTCAAAATAATAGAGGCAAAAAAGGCACTTATTTCTGCTCTCTTGTTGAGTCTTATCGTGATGGTGATAAAATCA
>NZ_NFHI01000030.1:0-30567 GCF_002159255.1 Massilimicrobiota sp. An80 | reverse complement strand
CTTGACAGATGTAGTTTCAAGACTACACTTTTTGAGCTTGAGTAAATATTAAAAACCAGGAAAAATATATTTCCATACAATTCCTGGTTAAATATTGTCATCTTAACTTAATGACATTGAAGTATTACCTTAGTTCTTTTACTGTATGACCATAGGTATTCATTTCTTTTTGAATTTGTTTTATATACATAATTTTTGCTTTTTGATATATATTTTTATCCTTTAATAATTGCTTACAATAAGGATTTTTTTCACGTAAATAATACAAGTTAACCCAATGACATGAATAATCTTTTTGATTCATAGTTGGATATAGCCAATTTTCATGTAGTAAAATAGCATTTTTATATCCTTTTTTTGCTCTTTTTTGTTGAAGATAACTTTTTATATCTTCAAAAATAATTTCCGTATGTCCATCACTATAATAAATTTTAATATAATGATGAAATCTTTCAGCTAAAATAATAGTGTTATTTGACGGCAATAATTTCCACTTCTATAAGTGCGCCTTTTGGTAAGCTTCCTACTTCAATAGCACTTCTAGCAGGATAAGGCTCTACAAAATATTGAGCATAAATGCTATTAACAGTATTAAAATCTTTCATATCGTCTAAAAATACTGTTGTCTTTACAACATGAGAAAAATCTAAATTTTGACTTTCAAGTAATCCTTTGACATTATCTAAAGCCTGTTTTGTTTGTGCTTCGATTCCTTCTGGCATTTCACCAGTTTGAGGATTCAAAGGAATTTGACCAGAAAAGAAAATAATATCTCCTAAATCAATACCCTGACTATATGGTCCAATAGCTCCTGGTGCTTTATCCGTTGATATAACTTTTTTCATTATTATTACCTCCTATGTTGTTCAATATTATAACAAATTTTCATCATAGAAACTACTGTTTATATAAAATATTATTTTTAACTTTAAAAACAGAAAAACTTTATGTTTTCACATAAAGTTTTACGCTGTTGCTTTTTCTGTTTCTTCGATCATTTCTGGTTTCACCATTTTCATAGCTTTCATTGCTTCTCTTGCTTTATAGAAACCTTTGGCTATGTTCAATCCATGATCTCCAATTCTTTCAAAATCTGTAAGAATCTTTGTATAGACAACACTGTTCTCTGTTGTACATTTTTTATCTTTCAATCTCTTAAGCTGATTCACTGTAAACTGATGATGTGTCTTGTCTATGTTCTCTTCTATTACATCAACTTTGTCTACAATGCTACTGAACTCATCATAGTTCATGATTCTCAGCTCATCTAGTATATTGACACAAAGACTGCTCATGATTCCGATCTCATCCATAGCTTCATGTGAGAATCGTCTGTCTTCACTTTGAAGTAGCTCGGCCCTTTGGGCTATGTTCACCGCATGATCTCCAATTCTTTCAATGTCTGATGATATCTTCATGAATAAACCAATGGCCTGTGATCCTTCTACTGGAAATTCTGTTGAAATCGCATTTGTTGTAAAGTCTACGATATTTTTATTCAAATAGTTAATATATTCTTCATTCTTTTGTAGCTTTTCATATTTGTCTTCCTTGAACTCTATCAAAAGTTCAAATGATTTGCGGACATTGTCTATTGCAACATCTAGCATGTTCTGTGTTTCATTGAACAACTGCGTATTCGCAATAGCACTTATTCCAATATGATAGTCGTTTGTAAAAATACCAAAGTCTAAGTATTTTAACTGCATCTTTCCTTCCAATTCTGGCTTTTCTGGTAAAATAATGAATGATAAATCGACCAGTTTTGTTCCAATTGGCAACAAGATGATTGTTGTCACAACATTAAATACTGTATGTACATTGGCAATTTGTGCAGCAACATTTGTTGGTGTTAATGATGCCATAAACGCAGCAAATGGTGTTGTCATACTAATAATAACAAAGATAATTGTTCCTATAATATTGAATGATAAGTGAATAATGGTTGTACGTTTGGCATTGCGATTAGCCCCAATGGAAGCCAATACAGCCGTAATACATGTTCCGATATTTTGTCCAAATAAAACATAAATAGCTGATGGTAAAGTTACAACTCCACTCATCGCTAACGCCTGTAAAATACCTACTGACGCTGATGATGACTGAATGATGGCAGTAAAGACTGCACCTACTAAAATACCAATCAATGGATTTTGGAAGTTTGCGACAATATTTGCAAATTCTGCAGACTCTCTTAATGGCGCCATTGCTGTTGACATCATTTCCATCCCCATAAATAAAATACCTAAACCAGCAATAATTTCACCAATTGCATCAAGTTTCTTGCTTTTGAAAAAGGCAATTAATACAACCCCTATAAAAGCAATAATAGGTGCTAAAGCTGTAATATCCAAGGCAATCAGCTGTCCTGTGATTGTTGTTCCAATATTGGCACCCATGATGACCCATACAGCATTTTTCAATTGCATAAGTCCTGCATTAACAAAGCCTACAATCATAACTGTTGTTGCTGATGAAGATTGAATAATTGCTGTTATCAGTGCTCCAACTGCAACCCCTAAAAAACGATTTGTTGTCAATTTTTCCAAAATTGACTTCATCTTATTCCCGGCAGCCAACTCTAAACCATTTGACATCATTGTCATCCCATAAAGGAATAAAGCCAACCCTCCAAGCAAAGAGAATATGTTTGTCAGTTCCATCATGTCCCTCCTATTTATACACAAGTAAAACTTAACATATTCCTAACATAATGTAAATATTTTTAACATAATCTTAACATTTCTATCGACATTTTTCATATATTTTCTAAATCATAAAGCTATATATTATATAGGTTCTTTTATCTCATAAATGTCTTTCGCTGCTAAGTTTTTGAGAAAAATATCACGATTTCACAAAAAATCTTTCAGCCAATTCTGGATACCCTATTTCTAACGCTTTTTGAAGTTGGTTCATTTCTTTATTGACTGCATTGATTTTTGCATATATCAATATCAAGATACATAATTCAGCTACAAAACCAATGGAAAAAAGATAAACTATTAAGGCCTGTTGTTGAACTTTTGTTATTCCTAAACCACCTACGCCAACAATACATATTATCAAAATGATCATAGCACGTATCCATCCCTTTTGTTTAGCATCATGGTTTCTTTTTATAACTTGATACATAGAATGAATCTCATCTAATGTATATTCCCTATTTTTTATCTTTTCTAACATGGACTTAGGTAGTCCTTTATTATAAATAACACGATATTTCATTATCTCATCCCCTTTTATAACAATTATAACATATCCAAACTTTTCATGGTTAAAATATCAGATTGATTGATCAATTCATTGTAAAGCATAAATTATATAGTTTTTGTTTATGTAAAAAGGTAATGTTCATCATAGATGCCCATTACCTTCTCTATTTATTTCATTTTTGCAAGTTCACTTGCTTTACCAATATAAGAAGCTGGTGTCATATTCACTAAAGTTTCACGGTCTTCATCAGAAAGAATATCTAAACTTTCAGTAAATTTCAAAATATCTTCTTTAGAAATACTTTTTCCTCTTGTTAGAGCTTTTAAAGTATCATAAGCATCAGGCACACCATATTTTCTTAACATTGTTTGAATTGGTTCAGCTAAAACTTCCCATTTTTCATTAAGATCATATGCTAATTTTTCTTTATTCACTACACATTTAGCAAGTCCATTTAATGTTTCATTCATAGCCTGTAAAGAATATCCAAAAGCTAATCCTAAATTTCTTTGACTAGAAGAATCAGATAAATCTCTTTGCATGCGAGATTTTGGTAACTTATTAGATAAAGCTACACAAATATGATTTGACATATCTGCATTGGCTTCACTGTTTTCAAAACGAATTGGATTCACTTTATGAGGCATTGTACTACTTCCTACTTCTCCTTGAACTGGAATCTGTTTAAAGTATTCCATAGAAATATAAAGCCACATATCAACATCTAAATCCATTAAAATATTATTGAAATGACGAATACCGTCTAAAATATGACAAGTATAATCATGACTTTCAATTTGTGTTGTTAATGGATTGAAAGTTAAACCTAAATATTCTTCAACAAATTTCTTAGCTTGTGCAGGCCAGTCAACATTTGGAAAAGCTGTTAAAATAGCACTATAATTTCCTGTTGCACCATTGAATTTTGCTTTAATCTGAATATTTTTAATATTTTCAATACTAGAAGCAAAACGATAAGCATAGACTTTAAATTCTTTACCAATTGTTGTTGGTGTCGCTGGTTGACCATGTGTATGTGCCAACATGGCATCATCACTATGTTCAATTGCCCATTTATTCATTGCATCTACAACTTCATTTGCTTTTTTTAACCAGACATCTTGTAAACCATGTTTAATCATACAAGCATAAGACGTATTATTGATATCTTCTGAAGTACAACCGATATGAACAAAGCTGATTAAATCATCGTAACCCATTTCTTTTAAAGTATTACCAATATAATATTCTACAGCTTTAACATCATGACGTGTTGAAGATTCAATCTCTTTAATTTTGGCAAAAGCTTCTTCATCAAAATGATTAGCTATATCTTCAATTTGTTTCATATTGGCTTGATCAAAATTCTTTAAGATATCACTTTCAATATTTTCAATCAAGAACTTTAACCACTGAATTTCTACATATACACGATATTTAACTAAAGCATATTCACTAAAATATTGGGCAAAAGCATCTTTGACATTACTATAACGTCCATCTAAAGGACAAAGTGTCATACTTTCAAAAATTTGTCTTTCCATTTATTTACCACCTTTAAAATAATTTACACCTGCTTCAAATAATTTCTGATTCATTTCACCATAAATATTCTTATTTCTATTTTCACCTTGACGTTCACTATGAGCCATTTTTCCTAATACACGTCCATTACTTGAAACAATACCTTCAATAGCCATCATTGATCCATTAGGATTATATGGTGAAACCATAGTTGGCTGATTGTTTTCATCTACATATTGACTAAAAACCTGCCCATTTTCAAATAATTGTTCAATGTCTTCTTTTGGAGCAACAAAACGTCCTTCTCCATGAGAAATAGGAACAGTATGAATATCTCCTACATTCACACCTGTTAACCAAGGTGATTTTACAGAAGCAATTCTTGTATTCACCATCTGAGATAAGTGACGACCAATTGTATTGAATGTTAATGTTGGATCATTTTCATCCATATCTTTAATATGTCCATAAGGAAGTAATCCTAATTTCACTAATGCCTGGAATCCATTACAAATTCCAATCATCAATCCATCACGATTTTCTAATAAATCATCAATGGCAGCTTTTAGTTTTGGACTTCTTAAAACTGTCGCAATAAATTTACCAGATCCTTCTGGTTCATCACCAGCACTAAATCCACCAGGTAACATCATAATTTGTGATTGACGAATAGCCTTTTCTAATTCTTCAACAGAATCTTTCATTTCTTGAGCTGTTTTATTTCGCATCAAGACGAGTTGAACTGTTGCGCCAGCACGTTCAAAAGCACGTTTTGAATCATATTCACAGTTTGTTCCTGGGAATACTGGAATAACAACTTTGACTTCATCATATGTCTGTTTTGCTTTTAATTCACTTCTTTGATGACAGTCTTTCACAATCATATCACTTGTTGGAGCTTTTTCTGTTGTTGGATAAACATCATTTAAAACAGATTCATAAACTTGATAAGCTTCATCTAATGATAAAGTTTCATCACGATATATCATAACAGATGAATCAACTGTATGTCCAATAATTCTTGTATGTGGCAATGTCACAACTGAATCATTTTCAACTTCTAAGATGATATGTCCATAATCTTTTTGAACAAAGCTTTCTAATGCCAATTCATCATTCAATTGTACACCAATTGCATTTCCAAATGCCATTTTATAAACAGCTTCAATCACACCACCATCTTTGACAGTATAAGCACTATAAACCTGTTTATTTTTCATCAATTCCATAATACCATCATATTGTGCTTTTAAAGCATCAAAGTCAAAAATATGGAATTCATCTTTTGGTAACATCACTTCTACCAAAGTATGATGAGCTGCTTTTAATTCTGGTGTCATCACATCTTGCACATCTCCACCAGTAATCGCAAAAGAGACAAGTGTTGGTGGCACATGTATATCTTCAAATGATCCTGACATAGAATCTTTTCCTCCAATAGATGGAAGTTTCATTTCAGATTGAACACGATATGCACCAAGTAATGCTGCAAATGGTTTTCCCCATTTTTCTGGAATATCAAGTAATTTTTCAAAATATTCCTGGAAAGAGAAACGAATTGTATGATAATCTCCACCCATTGCGACAATTTTCGCAATAGATTCAACAATCGCATAAATAGAACCATGATAAGGTGACCATTTTGAAATGACAGGATTATAACCATAACTCATGATTGAACATGTTGTTGTTTCTTTTTGTAATACCGGAATTAAAGCGACCATACCTTCAGTTTCAGTTCTTAAAGTCTTTCCACCAAATGGTGATAAAACAGTTCCATTACCGATAGATGAGTCAAATCTTTCCACCAATCCTTTTTGGCTACAAACAGATAAACGACTTAAAACATCTTTTGAAGTTTTGACAAATGATGTCTGTTTCACTTCATCAAAAGGTGTATGATCAAAATCAGGTAATTCAACATGAATATTCTGATAACGTGAAGCTCCATTCTTATCTAAGAAACCACGATCAATATCTACAACTGTCTGTCCCATATAAGACATTGTTAAACGGTTTTTATCAGTGACTGTTGCGACTTTGACAACTTCAAGATTTTCCTGATCACAGGCAGCTTTAATGAAAGCTTCATCACGAGGATCAATCACAATAGCCATACGTTCCTGAGATTCAGAAATCGCTAATTCTGTTCCTGTTAAACCTTCATATTTCTTTAAGACAGCATCTAAATTGATTTCCAGTCCATCTGCCAATTCACCTACGGCTACACAGACTCCACCTGCCCCAAAGTCATTACAACGTACAATACGTTTTGACACTTCAGGATTTCTAAATAATCTTTGAATTTTTCTTTCTTCTACTGGATTTCCTTTTTGAACTTCAGCTCCAGCTGTTGTTGTGGTTTTTAATTCATGTGATTTTGATGAACCTGTCGCTCCACCAATACCATCACGACCAGTACGTCCACCAATCAATAAAACAATATGTCCTTTTAATGGTTCTAAACGTTTTACCTGATCTTTTGGTGCAGCTGCCACAACGGCACCAAGTTCCATACGTTTTGCAAGGAATCCATCATCATAAATTTCATGGACAAAACCAGTTGTTAAACCAATCTGGTTTCCATAGCTTGAAAAACCATGAGCTGCTTCCTGACAGATTTTACGTTGAGGAAGTTTTCCTTTCATTGTTTCGTCTAATGGCTGTCTTGGATCTCCAGCTCCTGTAATACGCATAGACTGGTAAACATAAGCACGTCCTGAAAGAGGATCACGAATGGCACCACCTAAACATGTTGCTGCCCCACCAAATGGTTCAATTTCTGTTGGATGGTTATGTGTTTCATTTTTAAACATCAATAGCCATTCTTCATCACCTTCATTGGTATGAACAGTCAATTCTACAGAACAGGCATTAATTTCTTTAGAAACTTCTAAATCATCTAAATAGCCTGTTTTTCTTAATTCTTTCATAGAAATCGTTGCTAAATCCATTAAAGTTAATGGACGATCTGTATTCACACCATAAACCAAATGACGTGATGTTTTATAATTTTCAACATCTTTTTCTAAAATTTCTTTAAATGCACCATTTTCAATGTCTAAATCTGTAATGATTGTCGCAAATGTTGTATGACGACAATGATCAGACCAATATGTATCTAATACCTTTAATTCAGTTTCTGTTGGATTACGTTTTTCTTCATTTTTAAAGTAATCTTGAGTGACTTTTAAATCATCTTCATTCATGGCCATACCATTATCTTGTATAAAGCGTTTCAATTCATCATCACTCATATCCATAAATCCATCAATAATTGGAACAGGGTTAATATGTACATCTTCATCATTCAAATGTTCTGGTTTATCTAATGAAGCCAAACGCTGATCTACTGGATTAATCAAATAATTTTGAATATCTTTGACATCATCATCAGATACCTGTCCTTCTAAAACAATTAATTTGGCACATTTGACCTTAACATTTTTTTCACCTGTTAAAACCTGAAAACATTGCTCACAGGCATCAGCTCTCTGGTCATATTGTCCAGGTAAAAATTCAATCGCAAAAGCTTTTTGATGTTCATTTAAAGGATAATCTTCCTGATAAATTTCATCAACCATAGGTTCACTTAAAATTGTTGGAATCCCTTGTTTAAGAACATCTTCACTGACACCTTGAAGATCATAACGATTCACAACATGAACATCTGTCACTGTTTCTATTTTTAATTGTGTCTGAATATTATTTAATAACTCATTCGCTTCAATAGCATATGCACTTTTCTTTTCAACATATACACGATAGACTTTACTCATCTTTTCACCTCAATTTAATCCAATATCTTTACGATAATATTTACCATCAAACTCAATAGTCTTGGCAGCCTGATAAACTTTATCACGTGTTTCCTCTAATGTTTGACCATAGGCGCAAATATTTAAGACACGTCCTCCATTTGTTACAAGCTCACCATTTTGATTGATAGCAGTTCCAGCATGGAAAATCACGATATCTTCATCAACCTGATCAATACCCGTAATAACCTTGCCTTTTTCATAGCTTCCTGGATAACCCTGACTTGCTAAAACAAGACAGGCCACATGTTCGTCTTTCCATTGAATATCAATATCTTTTAATGTTTTTGTACTTACAGCATACATAATATCAAATAAATCTGTATCTAATCTTAAAAGAATAGATTGTGTTTCAGGATCTCCAAAGCGAACATTGAATTCAAGAACTTTTGGTTGATTATTTTCGATCATCAAACCAATAAAAACAACACCTCTATAATCCATATGATCAGCTTTTAAACCAGCCATAAATGGTTCTAGAACATCTTTTTTCAAAATCTCTTCCATTCCCTCTGGTAAGAAAGGATTTGGAGAAACAGTTCCCATACCACCTGTATTTGGTCCTTTATTTTCATCATAGATTTGTTTATGATCCTTAGCACTCACCATGGGAACGATTGTTTCACCATCAGTAAAACAAAGAAGTGAACATTCAAATCCAGTTAAGAATTCTTCTAAAACAACTGTTTTTCCAGCTCCGTCTAAAGCTCCTTCTACCATCATTTCCTGTAAAGCCAGCTTTGCTTGTGATTCATTTTCACAAATCACAACACCCTTACCAGCTGCCAATCCATCTGCTTTGACAACAACAGGATAATCAAATGAAGTTAAAGCTTCAATAGCCTCTTCATAAGAGTGAACTTCCTGATAGGCGGCAGTAGGAATATGATGTCTTTTCATAAAATCCTTAGAAAAAGCTTTACTTCCTTCCAAAGTTGCAGCCTGTTTCGTTGGGCCAAAAACTTTATGTCCATGACTTTCCAATAAATCAGCTAATCCCATGCATAAAGGCACTTCAGGTCCAATCACTGTAAAATCAATCGCATGTTCTTCAACAAATTTTAAAATACTATCTAAATCTTCTACATGACCAGGATGACAAGTTCCAATTTCAGCCATACCTGGATTTCCTGGTATAGCATGAATTTCATCAACTTTCTGGCTTTTATTTAAAGCATAAGCAATCGCATGTTCACGACCACCACTACCAATAACTAATACTTTCATGGTTTCCTCCTCTTATGATTTTGGATATACAACTTTAAATTTTTCACACACAACTAACATGTCCTTATGAAACTGCTGACCCATATTTTCCATTTCCTGTGTAAAAAAATCTGCATGTATTTTTCGCCAATAATCAAGCGTACGATCTCCCTCTCCCTCTAAATAAGCATGCTCATCATTCACTTGATCAAAGGGAATGATGGTAACTTCTGTCGTTTGAATGATACATACAGCATGATCTTGTTTATCTAAGATAATGCTGTAATTTCCAACCTGTGGTAGAGGTTCATCGTATTGGACATATATGGGATAAGCTGAAGATGTTGCTGTTTTGATTTTCAGTAATGTCAGTAAAGCAAGCCCATTGGCATGACTACCATACTGCCATGCATCGTAACTATCTCCAGCCTCTTTGTCCAAAAACTTATCCCACATCTGTTTAGCATTCATTATTTATATCTTAATGTCTAAAATGTCTATATCCACTAAAGACCATTGGAATATTCTTTTCATTACACAAATCAATAGAATCCTGATCTCTGATACTTCCACCTGGTTGAATAATAGCGCCAACTCCTGCCTTGGCAGCAACTTCAACACAGTCATTAAATGGGAAGAAAGCATCACTAGCTAAAACTGAACCTTCGAAATTCTTATCAGGATTGTTTCTAATAGCATTTTCCAAAGCCCAGACACGTGAAGTCTGTCCTCCACCAATAGCCAAAGTCACACCATTTTTCACAATACAGATTGCATTTGATTTAACATATTTGACAACTTTCATACCAAATTCCATATCTGTTAGCTGTTCTGGTGTAGGCTTTGCTTCAGTGACAACTTTCATTTCATCAATCATCTTTGTATTTAACTCTTGGACAAGCACTTTACCTTCAAGATATTTAATATCATATTTGGCATCTCTGGCATCTAAATTCTTTAATTTTAAGATACGTAAGTTTTTCTTTTTCTTTAAGATTTCCAAAGCATCCACATCAAAATCAGGTGCTGCAACGATTTCTAAGAAAATCTTATGCATCTGTTCAGCTGTCTGTTTATCAATTTTATAGTTCACGGCTACAATTCCACCAAAGATAGATTGTGGATCTGCTTCATAAGCTTTCATATAAGAATCATAACCAGTTTCACCAATCGCAACCCCACAAGGTGTTGAATGTTTAATAGCCGCTGTAACAATCTGATCACCAAATTCTCTCACTAAAGCCACAGCTCCATATAAATCGTTGACATTATTGAAAGAAATTTCTTTTCCATGTAATTGTTCATAATCTAATAATGATTTTTGAACATAGCTGTCTTCATATTTATTAGCTGCCTGTTGAGAGTTTTCTCCATAACGTAAATGTTCCACTTTCTTTAATGAAATGTTTAAAGTATCAGGGAATTCATCATGACATACATCTGCAAAATAACGTGAAATCATGGCGTCATAAGCCCCTGTTGTACTAAAAGCTTTATAAGCAAGACGTAATCTGAAATCATAATCAGTCTGATTGTTTTCAATAGCTTCTAAGACTTTTGCATAATCACTTGGATCAGTGACAATCAAAACATCTTTGAAGTTTTTAGCAGCACTTCTAATCATAGAAGGTCCACCAATATCAATATTTTCAATCATATCTTCCATTGGTTTTCCAGCTCTTAAAGCTTTTTCAAATTCATATAAATTCACACAAACCAAATCAATAGGTTGAATATGATGTTCTTGAACTGTTTTCACATGTTCTGGATTATCTCTTTTAAATAAAAGTCCACCATGAACTTTAGGATGTAAAGTTTTCACTCTCCCATCCAACATTTCAGGAAAACCAGTGACATCATCAATCGCAATACAGTGAACACCATTGTCTTCTAAAACTTTCATTGTTCCACCAGTAGAAACAATTTCAAATCCAAGTTTCACTAAACCTGATGCAAAATCAACAACACCATCTTTATTTGTTACAGAAATCAAAGCTCTTTTCACTTAAATCACCTTTGCCCTTCCATTTTCTACTTTTATTCTTCCATCACAATATAACCCGACAACTTCAGGTAAGATGCGATGTTCAATCTCCAAAACTCTAGCCTGTATATCTTCTGGTTTATCTAAATCCGAAATATCACAGGCAACCTGCTTAATGATAGGACCACCATCTATTTCACTGCTGACAAAATGAACAGTCGCCCCACTGACTTTCACGCCTCTATTCAAAACAGCTTCGTGGACATGCATTCCGTACATACCTGCCCCACAAAATGAAGGAATCAATGAAGGATGAATATTGATAATCTGATTTGGATAGGCATCAATCAGTTCATCTGTTAAAATGGCTAAATAACCAGCTAAAACAACCAAATCAATGTTTCTTTCCTTTAACATTGATACAATCAATGTATCATTCTTTTTGACAACTGCTGTTTCAATCCCTGCTTTTTGAGCACGCTGTAAACCATAAGCTTTTTGACGATTAGAAATCACAAGTTCAATCGTTCCATTGATTTTTCCAGCCTGACAGGCATCAATAATTGATTGCAAATCTGTGCCACCACCAGATATCATCACAGCAATCTTTAACATAACTGAACTCCTTTTTGACCTTCTTCAATATGTCCAACAACATAACAATGATCACCTGCTGCTTCAATAGCTTTCATAGCTGTGTCAACATCTGCAGGATCTAAAGCAATCACCATTCCTAGCCCCATATTAAACGTATTATACATCATCTGTTCTTCGATTTGTCCATTCTTTTGAATCAGATTGAAAATAGGTGGGATAGGATAACTATCTTTACGAATGAGGGCTAATGCATGATCTGGTAACATTCTTGGAACATTTTCATAAAATCCTCCACCTGTAATATGTGAGCATCCTTTGACTTGAACGCCAGCTTTTTTGATATTTTTTAAAGCTTTGACATAAATTCTTGTTGGTGTTAATAATGTTTCACCCAATGTTCCATTTAATTCATCATAATATGTTTCTAATGATTCTTTTGTGATATCAAAAACTTTTCTCACAAGTGAAAAACCATTACTATGCACACCACTAGATGCGATACCAACCAAAACATCACCAGCTTTGATATTTGAACCATCAATAATATCTTTTTTATCAACAACACCTACTGCAAAACCAGCCAAATCATAATCATCTTCAGGCATTAATCCTGGATGTTCTGCTGTTTCACCACCAACTAATGCACACTCAGATTGAAGACAACCTTGAGCAACCCCTTTAACAATGGTTGCAATTTTTTCAGGATAGTTCTTTCCACAGGCAATATAATCCAAGAAAAACAATGGCTCTCCACCACTACATGCAATATCATTGACACACATCGCAACAGCATCAATACCTATTGTATCATGTTTATCCATCACAAAAGCTAATTTCACCTTTGTTCCACAACCATCAGTTCCTGATAATAAAACAGGTTCTTCCATATTTTTAATGGCACTTAAATCAAATGCTCCAGCAAAACCACCAAGTCCACCAATCACTTCAGGACGCATCGTTGCTTTGACATGTTCTTTCATTAATTCTACTGATTTGTATCCAGCTTCAATATCTACACCAGCTTTTTTATAATCCATACTTTTTCTCCTTATTTATTTTCCATTCTTGCTAAAACGGCTTTATAAGTTTCAATTAAATCACCAATATCTTGTCTAAAGACATCTTTATCATATTTTTGATTTGTATCAACATCCCATAAACGACAAGAATCAGGTGAAATTTCATCTGCCAATAAGATTTGACCATCTTCAGTTTTACCAAATTCAATTTTAAAATCTACTAATTTTAAATTTAATTTTAAGAAGAATGCTTTTAATAATTCATTAATCTTTAATGTTGTTTCACGGATATATCTTAATTCATCACGAGTCGCAAGTCCTAATGCGACTGCATGATCATCATTGATTAATGGATCACCATAGTCATCATTTTTATAACTTAATTCGAATATTGGTTCATCTAAGACAATACCTTCTTTTGCTCCTAATCTTTTACAGAATGATCCTGTTGTAATATTTCTAATAATGACTTCTAATGGGAAGATTTCTACTTTTTTAACACGAATATCTCTTTCATTGATTTTTTCAATCATATGTGTCTTGATTCCTGCTTCTTCTAACATATCAAAGATAATACAAGAAATCGTATTATTTAAGACACCTTTTCCTTCAAACTGATCATGTTTCACACCATTACCAGCTGTTGCATCATCTTTATAATGAATGATGTATTCATTTGGATTTTCTGTTTCATAAACTTGTTTTGCTTTTCCTTCATATAATAATTTTGCCATTGTTTTGTTCTCCTTTTTTATTGATATTTTTCCATAACTTCCTGATTTGCTTTCATTGCCTGTTTTTCATTATCCTGACGGAAGGCGATGAGTTTTGTTTTTAATTCTTCATGATGTACAGCCATCATCTGTAATGCTAAATAAGCTGCATTTTTACTTCCATTAATAGCGACTGTTGCAACTGGGATACCAGAAGGCATTTGGACAATTGACAACAAAGCGTCCATACCATCTAATGTTGCGCCACTTAGTGGAACACCAATAACAGGTAATACTGTTTGCGATGCGACAACTCCTGGTAAAGCAGCGGCCATACCTGCTGCTGTAATTACAACCTCTGTCCCATTTTGATTGATTTCCTTCATAAACTCACTAAGTCCTAGATGAGCACGATGAGCTGATAAACATCTCACCTGAACTTCAACACCATAATCTTTTAAAATTTGAATAGCTGGTTCAACTTTAGGTAAATCACTTGTTGAACCCATAATCACTGCTACTTTCATTTCTCCATCTCCTTCTATTTAAAATAATCCAACAATCTTGCCATCTTCATCAATATCCATATTCACGGCAGCGGGTTGTTTTGGTAATCCAGGCATACGCATAATATCGCCACTAATAGCGACTAAAAATCCTGCACCTGTATTTGGAATCAAATCATTGATTTCAACCACAAATCCATGAGGACGACCAAGCAATGTTGGATCATCAGATAATGAATATTGTGTTTTTGCGACACAGATTGGTAATTGACCTAATCCCTGTGCTTCATATTTTTTCATTTTATTCATGACCTTCTTAGTGAAAGTCACATCATCCCCACCATAGATTTCTTTTGCAATGACTTTGATTTTGTCAGCAATTGGTAAATTCAAATCATATAATGGCTCAAAATGAGCTTCTTTTGTATCTAAGACTTCTAATAATTTTTCAGCCAATTCAATGCCACCATCTGCTCCTTTTGCCCACACTTCACTAATGGCAACATCGACACCTTTTTGTTTACAGATTTCCTTTAATAATTCAAGTTCAGCCTTTGTATCGGTTGGAAAAGCATTAATAGCAACAACACTAGGCAAATGGTATTTATGAATATTTTCAATATGTTTTTCTAAGTTTTCAATTCCTTTTCTAAGGGCATCTAAATTTTCTACTGCTAAATCTGTTTTCTTTACGCCACCATGCATTTTAAGCGCACGGACAGTTGCGACAATAACAACTGCATCTGGTTTTAATCCAGCCTGACGACATTTGATATCTAAGAATTTTTCAGCACCTAAATCAGCTCCAAAACCAGCTTCAGTAATGGCATAATCACCTAATTTCATAGCTAAATTTGTTGCCATAACAGAGTTACATCCATGTGCAATATTCGCAAATGGACCCCCATGAACAAAGACTGGCGTATGATCAAGTGTTTGGACCAAATTGGGCTTAATAGCATCTTTCAATAATAATGTGACAGCTCCTGTAGCCTGAATATCATCCACCGTCACAGGTTCACCTGCATGATTATAAGCCACAATCATACGTCCTGCACGTTGTTTTAAATCTTCCAATGATGTTGCTAAACACAAAATAGCCATGACTTCACTCGCTACTGAAATATCAAATCCATCTTCTCTAGGAACACCATTGACTTTACCACCAAGTCCCACAACAATATGTCTTAATGCACGATCATTAAGATCCACACATCTTTTCCAGACAATCTGTCTTGTATCAATATCCAATGGGTTTCCCTGTTGAATAGAATTGTCTAACATCGCTGCAATTAAATTATTGGCAGTCGTAATAGCATGAATATCACCAGTAAAATGCAGATTGATATCTTCCATTGGAACAACTTGAGCATAACCACCACCAGCTGCACCACCTTTCACGCCAAAACATGGACCTAAGCTTGGTTCACGCATAGCCACAACAGATTTTTTCCCTAATTTATTCAATGCTTGAGATAATCCAATCATTGTTGTTGTCTTTCCTTCACCTGCAGGTGTGGGATTAATGGCAGTCACTAAGATTAACTTTCCATTTTCTTTTTCCTTAAGTTGAGAAATCGCTTCTAATGAAATCTTAGCTTTATACTTACCATAAAGCTCCAAATCATCTTCATCAAGTCCAACTTTTTCAGCAATCTCCTTGATGGGTTTCATTTTTGCACTTTGTGCAATCTCTACATCTGTTAACATCATTAAACACCCTTTCTTTTTTTATTTTTAGGACCTCTTGACACTTTCTTTATATCACAAATTCATGGTTTTGACTATTGATATCGTTATCAATTTATGAAAAACCAAAAAAAGAGTCTAAACGTCCAGACTGTTGCCCAGACGGTCGACTCTTTCCCATTATACTCCATGTGGTCTATTCCACTTCCGTCAGTTGTATAACTAATTGAATAATATCATTTCTTACCTTTTTTTTCAATATTTATTCATATTTTTTACTGACTAGAAAGAAAAGATTGAATCGCATCATTAATTAATTCTTTATTCATGATAGAAGTTGGAATACAATCTCCATTTTTCATTTCTAATTCACCATTTCGAATCATTAAAATATAATGCATATTTACAAAATAACGGGGATGCATCTGAAAAAAAGAATACTTCAATAACTTCGTTTTTGTTTTGGTTAAATCACCAAAATGTCCATAAAAACGCTGATGTGCAGTCACCACCTGTGTTTGAAAACGTCCATTTTCAATATAAACGATTTCCCCTGGTAAAAAACGTCGTGTTCCTCCATTATCAAGATAGAAGATTTCCTCGTGATGTAATTTTTGGTAATGACTCCATATTCTTTGAAATTCACCATTAAACAGTTCTGGTAATTCCTGTTTTAAAAACATCTGATATCCATATGCCCGAAAACTTTCATGCATATGCGCATAATCATCACCAATATAGATAATCAAACATTCAGGATTCGCATCATGTAAATACTCACCCATTAAAAAACCATTGTCACCATGAATACGATCTCCAATAAAAGCCACATCATAGCTTTCTCTTTGACGTAAAAATGCTATATTGACAAATTGATCATAGCTATCAATAGATATATCTTCTTTCATATGTGTCTGATATAATAATTCACTTAATTTTTCTATACAATCTTCATCATCCATACAAATAAATACTTTCATGTCCTTCACTCCTTATCCCTTTTTTTATTTTACCTATTCATTTTTAAATAAAAAATGCCACTTTCACTCCTGTTTGTGCATTTTTAGCACACTTTCGACTTATTTTTGCATAAGTCTGTTAAGGTATAAAGGAAACATATAAGAAAGGAGGACAATAATTTTATGGAAAGACATCGTTCCTTATGGAAAGCGTTTCTTTCAAAAGAAAAACTATTTCTAGTGACTGTCATTTTTATATTCATTATCATAAGCACTATTTATAGTTTTCAACAATCTATTTTTTCCAGTCCTGGTTATCAGGAAGCTTATCCTAATGCTGGACTTGAATTTTTTTACAGTTTATATCGTATTGGTACAAACCCATTTTTATTTATTTTACTGATGCTGTTGCTGCCAAATATCATGGCATATGATTTTTTAAATATGCATCAAACTCGCAGTGCTTACATGATTGAAACAAGATTAACAAGAAGACATTATTATCTGGAAGTCAGCATCAAAAATATACTTTTGACCTTTGGAGTGATCACCCTGATCCAGGTAGGCCTACTTATTTTCTGTCATGTTTTTTTAATTCCTATACATTTTCAAAGCATGACTTATCCTGATGGATACTATATCACGACTCAGCTTCTATGCCCTATTGAAGTGATCAATCTGATTCTTTTTATAACCCTCACTTCTTTAGGCTATGCTTTAATGTCCAGTGTTATTTTGGCATTACAGACTTTTATCACCAACAAATATGTCTATCGTTGTTGTGGTGTGATCATTGGTATTTTGCTGGTATTAATTCCCGCCTTGATTCAAGGGTATTTACCTATTCCAGAAGCAGCTTTTCTTATTCAAATCAACAATTTAGTTGCATTAGGATTAGAACATGTTCGTGAAAATCCATTTGGTCTTTCACATCTTGCATTGTATGCGATTTGTTTTTTCATATATGCCATAGTTTCTTATCTTTGTTTTCAGATCTTATTGAAAAGGAGAGAAACAAATGATTAAAAAATGGTTCAAACTTCTCGATGTGAAAGTCATGATCATATTGATTATGATGTTGTTTGCATCACCCATCCTTTGTGGAAAAAACACTTATACAATTTGTCTCATTTATTCGAATTATCTTTGTGTTTATATGAATAATGTCTTTTTATTAATGAACTATCAGTTTACAGCACAATGCAATCGCTTGCTATCTCCTATTATCACAAGAATTGGTGAACAGAAAACATATACTTCCGTTTATTATTTCTTAATGATGGTCAGTTTTATTTATACAATGATTATTTATATAAGCTATGCTTTCTTTTTTGGTGGCATCTTACCAGAAGATATGTTTGTGACGATTTTATTTATGATTCTTAATCTTATTGTCACTTTTATTGAAACAACATTCATATATCTACAAATTGGTCAAAAAAAGAATTTTATTTATTTAGCTTTACCTATCTTTATGAACTTTTTATTTCATATTGTTTATACAAAACTATTTTAAGGAGGATTTATGTTAGATATTCAAGATTTAAGTATAAGTTTTCATAAACAACCCGTATTACAACATCTTTCATTTCATCTTGATGGTCATGAATGTATCTATATTCATGGTATCAATGGTTCAGGAAAATCAACACTTTTTAAGCTGATCTGCGATATTATCAAACCTACTTCAGGGACAATCACCAAAAAGAATGATTTACAGATTGGAGCTTTAATTGAAAATCCAGGTTTTCTAGAAAACGAAACTCTCGCTTATAATCTTCAATTCCTGGCTTCTTTAAAAAATCAATATGATAGCAGCTATATTGAATCATTGTGTCAACAATTTCAATTAGATTTACATAGCTCCATGAAGTTAAAAAACTTTTCTGTTGGTATGCGTCAAAAAGCAGGTATCATTCAAGCCATTATGGAAAATCAGGAACTTATTTTATTAGATGAACCCACACGTGGTTTAGATCAGACATCTATTCATACATTCTGTCAGCTCATCAATCAATTACATGACAAAGGACATACCATTGTGATTGCTGCTCATGATTACTTACCAGATATCCATTATACACATATCTATCGTTTAGAAGAGGGACAATTATTCTTAGATGAAATGGATTAAAATAACTGTTATTTATGGCTTGCTTGTTTATTTTTTGAAATATCTTTATCAGGATATAACACCTTATATTCTTCTTCACTATCCCTTCTTTGATTTTCGATATCTTATTTTTGTTATCATCCAAATATTCTGGAGTTATATTTTCTATCAAATCGTTTATCAGTATCTCTATCTTGATACATTGATAAGCTTACGTCTTTCTAAACGAAAGAAACATGAGATTTTTTTGAAACAATGGTTCAAATATATAAGCTTTTATACATTGATTCACATTTTCTTTTTTATTTTCTTTTCTTTACCTTTATCTTTTGGACTAATCGCTCTACAATTGATCCTATGGAGTCTTGTTTTTATTTTTTTACTTGTATTCTATAAGATTTGGAGTTATCATTATGTATCAATGATATTGATTATGATTGGTATACATCTATTTATTTAAAGGAGGTTAATGATGGAACAATTAAATCAGGCAAATCATTATATTTATCAGGCTTTAGAAAAGCTTCTTGATATTTCTAAATATGATTCTATCAATGAAGAACAACGTAAAGAAATTTATGATGTGATTGATGACATTGAAGAAGCCCGTCATGCATTATATGAATTAAAAAATGAAATGCGCACACATACAGCCTAAAATAGATGTTTGATAACATCTATTTTTTTGTATAACGATGAATAAATTGAAAAATAGTCTGATAATATGTTGTCGCATCAGTAGAACAGCTTTGAGCATGACCTGCTCCTTTAATAATAAGTTTTTCTTTAGGGCAATTGGCTTTTAAATAGAGTTCATCTATCATATCCACGGGGACAAAATCATCGTCCTGACCATGAATAAATAAAATAGGAATCTGACTTTTTTGAACCTGTTGAATAGGTTGAACATCTTCCAAAGCATAGCCTGCTCTTATTTGAGTCACAAGACTTGCCATATGCAAAGCCACTTCACTTTGCCACTTTTTCATAGGAATATGGTATTGAAAAACATCCCAGACACTCGTATAACCACAATCTTCAATAACAGCCTTCACTTGTGATGGTAAATTTTCTCCAGCTACATCCATGACCGTAGCTCCACCCATAGAAACACCATATAAAATAATTTGAGCCTGTGGATTTTGAGATACAAGATAGTCAATCCATCCCATAATATCATAACGATCATCCCAACCCATTCCAATATAATCTCCTTCACTTTGCCCATGACCACGTAAATCAGGAATCAAAAGATTATATCCCTGCTCATAAAAATGTTTGACAGGTGAAATAATGCTAGAACTATCTCCTCGATACCCATGCACCATAATGGCATAAATGGGATTATTTTGTTCAATATAATAAGCATGTAAAAAAAGATCATCATAACTTGAAATAGAAAGATGAACACTCTTATCTTCTAACCATTTTTGAGCATCTTGGGTATCTTTTTGATAAAGTTCACTATCAAATAAGGAATGATTAGAATGGGGATTGAGGGTATAGTCATATAAATAATTTCCAATATATAAAGTGATACCCATGATAAATATTGTCAAAATCAAGATAATGATTGAAATGATTTTGATGATTTTTTTCATTTTTATGGTTTCACCTCTTTATATTTCATATTTTTTGCATATACTATGTTATAATCAGGAAAAAGGAGGAAGAATGATGGCATTTGAAAAAATAGATATAAATACTCTAGATATGAATGCTTTTCAGGCCATTGGCAAAGACTGGATGCTTATAACGGCTGGTAATCATCAAAAAGTCAATACGATGACAGCTTCTTGGGGCGGTATGGGTGTTTTATGGGGACAAAACGTTGTTTATGCATTTATCCGTCCACAACGCTATACAAAACAGTTTGTTGACCAGCAAGAATGCTTCTCTCTATCATTTTTTAATGGATATAAGAAAGAACTTTCTGTTTTAGGTACAGTTTCTGGACGTGATCAAGATAAAATCAATCATGTTCATTTCCATACCACATATATTGATGACGTACCTACATTTGAAGAAGCACATTTGGTCTTCATTGTTGAAAAAATCTATGAAGATGACATTAAACCTGAAAACTTTAAAGATACATCTCTAGATACAAAATGGTATCCTGATCAGGATTATCATCGTGTTTATATTGCTAAAATAAAAGGTGTTTATGTTCAAAGAACATAAGCCTTTTTATTATATATGCTTGTTTTTTCATAAATAAAACATCACTATCTATTGTTTCCGATATTTTGAAAATCTATTCAAAAAAAGTGATGCATACACATCACTTTACTCATTTTCTCATATAACGACTGTTCCCATTAACATGGGCTTTCATGTATCTCTTTAATCAAAACATATGCCTAAAACAGCATTGCCACCTTTTTCTTTTGCTTTTTCAGTTAAACGTTCTCAAGCATGATTTAAATATATTTCCATATTCATTGCTAATCGGATTGCTCGAAAAGCATCATCATATGCAAAGATAATTCCTAAATCTTTCATATTTTATAAGTCTTATTTTTTGACAGGAATTTCTCCTTCCTGTAACCAGTCTTTATAACACTTTTCGTACATTTCGTCAGATTTCTTTTCAATATTTTGTTTTTGAATCGCAAAATCAGAGTCTATCTGTGGACCAAAGAATTGACAGATCTGCTGAAACATAACATCTGATTGTATCGGAACTTGTAAAATACCCATCAATGCAAATGAGATCGACATCCTGCCTGTCTATATTGATTGATTGCTTTCTCTTTAGCAGGACCATCTTCGACTTCTTTGCATGGTATAGATTTATTTATAGGGAATATGAGCTTCTTTTAAATAATGAATAACATCTGCCTTGAGATCTTCTGGAATCAAACAATCATGCATATCTTGAATTATCGCAATATTTTGAAATGAAATCATGAACATCGTCTCCTTTATCAATCTTTAATTTATGATTATTATCTTTCTTTTGAAATCATACCAGATGAGAATTAAAAAAACTTGATTATTGTTTAATTTTCTAAAGTTTCTTTATATTCTAAATATTCATCATATGTTGATAAACGATCAATACATCCCTGTGGTGTTAATTCAATAATTCTATTTGCAATTGTTTGTACAAATTGATGGTCATGAGAAGCAAATAAAACATTTTCTTTAAAACGAATTAATCCTTCATTAAGAGCCTGTATAGATTCCAAATCCAAATGATTGGTCGGTTCATCCAAAACAAGCACATTGGCATTTGCCATCATCATTTTTGCCAGCATACATCTGACTTTTTCTCCACCTGATAAGACATTTGCTTTCTTTAAAGCTTCTTCTCCAGAAAATAAGACTCTTCCTAACCAGCCTCTTAAATCTTGTTCATAAGCATCATCTCCAGCATATTGTCTTAACCAGTCAACAAGCGTTAAATCACAATCATCAAAAAATTCATTGTTATCTTTTGGGAAATATGATTGAGATGTTGTCACTCCCCATTGGAAAGTTCCTGTATAATCTGTAATTTCACCCATGATAATCTTAAAGAAAGTTGTCACCGCCAGCTCATGATCTGAAACAAAAGCAACTTTATCTTTTGGTGAAATAGAAAATGAGACATGATCAAAGATTTGTTCACCATTTTGACTGTATCCTAAATCTTCAACAGTTAAAACAATATTTCCAACTTCTCTATCTGGTGTAAAACCAATAAATGGATATCTTCTTAATGATGGTTTAATATCTACCATCTCTAAGTTATCTAATAATTTTTTACGTGATGTTGCCTGTTTTGCTTTAGAAGCATTGGCACTAAAACGCGCAATAAATTCTTCCAATTCTTTTTTCTTTGCTTCAGCTTTTTTATTAATTTCTTTTGCCTGTTTTAACATCATCTGAGAATATTCATACCAGAAATCATAATTTCCTATATATAACTGAATTTTACTATAATCAATATCCGCAATATGCGTACAAACTTTATTCAAGAAATGTCTATCATGAGAAACAACAATGACTGTATTAGGGAAATTCAATAAGAAATTTTCTAACCATGTGACACTTTTTAAATCCAAATGGTTAGTCGGCTCATCCAATAATAAAATATCAGGATTACCAAATAAGGCCTGTGCCAATAAAACTTTGACTTTTTGTTGGTCACCTAATTCTTTCATAAGCAAGTGATGATATTCACCTGTTACACCTAATCCATTTAAAAGAATTTCAGCATCAGTTTCAGCATTCCAGCCATCCATTTCCATAAACTCACCTTCAAGTTCAGCAAGTTCAATACCATCTTCATCATTAAAGTCAGCTTTACTGTAAAGCTCTTCTTTTCTTAACATAATTTCATAAAGACGTTTATTTCCCATTAAAACTGTTTTTAAAACTTCCTGATCATCATAAGCAAAATGATCCTGTTTTAATACAGATAATCTCTGTCCCGGTGTTATCACAACTTCACCTTTATTCGGTTCAATTTCTCCTGATAAAATCTTTAAAAAAGTAGATTTACCAGCCCCATTGGCACCAATAATTCCATAACAGTTTCCTTCAGTAAATTGAATAGATACATTTTCAAATAAAGCACGATCGCCATATCGCAAAGACACATTTTGAGTTGCTATCATTTTATCAATTCTCCTTTTTGACAAGTCCATTCTATTATACATGAAAGATATATTTTTGCAATGAAAGAGTATAAAGAATCATATTACATTTGCATAAAGCTTTCCATTTGACCCAAAACGTCATCCATCATTGGTAATGATGTAATATGTACATCAATTTGACATGTGTCACAAATAGAAACTAATGAGCTATAAACTCTTGGATTTCTAACAAAAATTTCCTGTGGTTTCCCAAATTTTTCTATAACTTTACTCAATTGTTGAATACATATAGAATCTTCATCATCTTCAGGTTTTAACATATATATATTAATAATTTCTTGTGAAAGCAAATCCATAACTAATAAAACAAGTGAACTGACTGGACGATCATATCTTTCATCTATAAAACCACCAGATAAATATGCCAAATCAATGATATACTGATTTTGCGTTTGTGGTAACTCTTTTAAATAATTGAGATATTGCTGATCTTCCAAATCTACAACATAGAATTTTTCTTGTTCTTCAGGTCTTTGTATAGCTTCATATTTCCAACCATGATGATCATGAGCAAAAAGTATCTCACCATTATCAAAATCCACAGCAACTTCGTGATTCATATAAGCTTTCATAAGTGGAATGAGATGCTTAAAAACTTGTACAATCACACTTGCTTGTTGATCATTAATTTCATAAGGATAAAATCTTGGCACAAATGAAAGAAAATATGGCCAATGTCCTTTTCCTCTATATTTTAATCCTAATTTTTTAATGATTTCTTTTTGACCTTTTGGAACCTCTTCGCGATCTCCCATATAAAATGTTAAACAATTTTGTTCAAACATCATATATTGCGCAATAGCCTGATCTGGATATTCATGAGCTATACTACATAAATCTGCATATCCCTCTTCTCCTTCATATATAGATACCCCAATACAATCACCTAATTTCCCCATAATTGTACAATAATATGTTTTCTCATTAATCTCTAAAGCAACAAAATCATTACTCCATAAGACTTCCCATGGTTTTAGCTGTACCCACTCATCTGCATATGTATATAATTGTCGCCAGACTTCATATCTTTGCATATTGTTATCACCTCATCATTATCATATATGAAAATATATAAAAAAGAAATATTATTTAATAAGTTGCCTTGGATTTTTATTCATCATAATCTCTTTTTGTCTTTGAATAGAAGCATAGGCATAAATGCTGGTTGTTGTAATAGAGCTATGACCTAATATCTTTTGGATATATGATATATCAACATCCTGCTCTAAAAGCATTGTGGCAAAGGTATGGCGAAACATATGTGGTGTGATATGAAAATCATCTGTATATCTATTGATAATATGACGAACAGACTGATCTGTTAAACGATGATATTGGTTATTGATAAAAAAATATTCCTGCTGACTAATCCTGTCATGAAAAGCCTGTTCATATTCTTTTAATGCCAGATAAACTTCCTCACCTAAAAATATAACTCTTTCTTTTGCATTCTTGCCATAAATAATGAGATACTTTTCCTCTAAATAAATATCTTCATTTTTAATAGCACATAATTCAGAAACTCTAATCCCTGTAGAAATAAGCAATTCAATCACGGCTTTATCTCTTTTTATAAAAAAGTGCTGATCTTGATCTAAACGATGAAGTAAATCCTGTAATTGATGGTATTGAATAATGCGTGGTAAAGTCTTTTCTTCTTGAATTTTATACCTCATTTTGTCCATTGGATTCTCTTGAATTATTTCATAAAAGACCATATCTTCAAAAAAAGCATGTAAACTCGCTAATTTGCGTTTGACAGTCTTAGGTTTAAAATGATGATTCAGATAATGAATATAGTAAGATATTTCACGCTTATTCATATCCTTATTCATCATAAATGAATAAAACTGTTTTAAATCAATGCGATAAGCCTTTAAGGTATGCCAGCTTAAGCGTTTATTTTCACATTGATTCAAATAAAAAGATAAATGTTCTAATGTTAATTGCATAATTATATCCTCCTTCTATTCATTATACATAAAAAATGACATATTTCAGGAGAAAAAAAGTACATAATCAATTCTATGATTATATACTCGCTTTATTAACTCTTTGATTGTGCAGCTTCTTTTGCAGCTTTTTTCTCTGCTTTTCTTCTTTCTTTACGATCTTTCTTTTCTAAGATTCTATAAACATCTGTATATTCTTTAACTGTACAATGAATTCTTTTATTAGCCTTTACAACTGCATGTACAAATTCAACTCTTTTCTTTGGAAAAAAGCAATATCTTTTCTTTGTATTTGTATAAAGTTCAATTGCATGTGGTCTTGTCACTAAGTCAGCCATACGTGGAACAGGATCACAAATTGTATCACAGTTCATTAAATCTACATGACTATTTTTCCACAAATAATAATGAATTGTTAATTCTCTATTATGTATAGTATATTTGTTTGGTCTACATCCTAAGAAAAATGCAAAACAAACAATTGCAAAAACGACAATAACCAAAGCAGTCTGTTTATCCTGCGTGAAAACTGTAAACACAGTATAGAATGCTAATGCAGTAAGAAAAATAATTGTTGCAGTATTCATTCGCACTTTAAACTCTTTAACTTCTTCTTCCATAAAACTCCTCACTTCCCTTTGAATATTATACACGATATGCATATAAATAACAATTTAAACTTTAAAAAAATAAGAGCGGAAATTCCGCTCTTTAAGTTTTCAAAATCGTTTAATATCTTATTCAGCTTCAGCAGCTTGTTTGTTTTGGAATCTTTCGTAAACAATTACGAATGGAATATAAATTAATGTAGATACTACAATAACGATAACTTGTGAAACAGCACCCATGAAACTTCCACCAGTTGCTAAGAATCCTAATAATAATGGTGGCATTGTCCATGGAACTTCGATAACGATTTTTGGACAGAATCCAATAGTAACTAATAACCATCCGATGAAGATACATGCTACTGGAGCAAGAATAAATGGAATACCTAAGATTGGGTTTAATACCAATGGAATACCAAATGTAACTGTTTCATTGATATTGAAAAGACCTGGAACGATAGATAATGTAGCAATTGCACGGTTATCTTCACGTTTACCAAAGATAAAGATTGCAATAACTAAACCTAAAGTAACCCCAGAACCTCCCCATTCAGCGAACATTTGTAACATTGTTAAGTTCAATACATTAGGGATTTCTGCTCCATGTTTTCCAGCAGTAAATGCAGCTGTATTTGCATATAACATTGGACGGAAGATTGGTTCTTTAACAGCAGATAACATGTTATTACCATGAATACCTACTAACCAGAATAATGAGATTAATACATACATTAACATAACTGCTACGATATTAGCACCAATGATATCTTGTAATGGTTGTTGTAAATAAGTAGAAATAACATCATTGAAATATAATCCACCAGTAGCCATTTGTACAGCCCATCCGATAACACCAACAACTAATAAAGTTAAGAATGTTGGAATTAAAACTTCGAATGCACGAGCAACACCTGGAGGTACTTGTTCAGGCATTTTGATTTTTAATCCTTCTCTTTTACGGAAGAAGTTATAAATTTCAAGCCCAAAAATACCAATAATCAATGAAGTAAATAAACCAGTAGCTCCCATATAACTTCCAGCAAAACCAGTGAAAGTCCCTACACCAGCTAAATCAACACCAGCTTGTTCTAAAACTGTTCCAATTGTAACAGCAGTACCAGCTGCATCAGTGTAAGCAGTTAATCCAGTTACTGCATGTGCAGTTGGAGTAACCATAGCCCAGCACATAAATCCTAAAATAGCTGGAAAAGCTCCAGTTTCACCGTTAGCTTCCCCAATTTCTTGAGCAACTAACATAACAATTCCAATAGCGATACATGAAATTGAACAGAACTGTATTGCGTTGAATACAGCATTAATTGGTTCTAAAACCATAACAGCAGGAATTAACCCACCTAGCCCTTGAGGTGCACCATTGACAACAGCATCGGTAATTAATACGTTTGTCCAAAGAACACCAATGGCACCAGCAATAGTTGCTGGCATGAAGTTTTGGAACGCATTTTTGATGGCACCAAGATATTTGTTTTGTCCAGCCCATGCTCCAATGCGCCCTAGCTTATCAGCAAAAGCATCCATAAAATTTTTCCTCCCTTAAAATATTTTTGACAATATAAGTATAAAATTTTTTTTATTAAAAGTCAATGCTTTTATATCAAAAGTATGGTACTTTTCCAATAAAAGACGGTTTTAACAGTGTTTTTTTACTTATTTTTTATTTTATTTTACCTGTTTTTTAGTTGTTTTTTTGTATTTTTTGCTCAAAATATGAATAACTATGCCATTTTTTATAAATATTTGTCTTTTAATCATTAATCATACCGACTACTCTTTCTAGTAAAAAAACTATCCCTTAGGATAGCTATTGTTGTACTATAACAGTCTGAAATTCAAAATGAGAAAAATGCTGTCTTGAGAGTGTATATTCGAAAATAGAACCATTGCTTAAAAAAGAAATCTGCTCTTCTTGAATATACGGCTCATTTTCTTTTAATCCCAAATATTGTTGTTCTAAAGGTGTAGATAAAGCTGCATTAATCGTTAAATGACAGCTTTGGATTTTTAACTTTAAAACTTTTTCGATATATCCATATACAGATCCTTTTAAATGCTGTAACTTTAAATTAGGAACAACACTAATGGGGATATATGTAATATCAATTAAATGAGGAATTTTATCTAAAAATCTGAGCCTTATAATATGATAGACAAAATCGCCAACATCTATCTGTAATTTCTCTGATAAATGTTCATCCGCTGGAACAACTTCAAATTCCAGGACTTCACTTGTGACTTCTTTAATTCCTTCATATTGTGCCGTCAAACCACGTCCAAATTTACTAACAGGATTATCCATGGCAGGATCATAATCCTTCACAAATGTCCCCGCACCACGACGACGGATAATGAGTCCTTCTTTGACCAATATATCTAATGCCTTTTTCATTGTTTCTTTATTACAATGATAGCTCATACATAAAACATACTCATAGGGAAGTTTTTGACCAAATGTATATTCTTGATTTTTTATTTTTTGACGAATATCATCAGCAATATCTCTGTACTTAGCCATATACTCACCCCTATCAATATAAAAATACCATACTTTTGATTTAATTTCACGGTTTTTTTCTATTTTTTTATATTTTTATACTTTGAAGCACCTTTTTATCAAAAGATACAATTTTCAATTCACCATTTTCATAGATACCAAAGCTTTTCTGTCCAGCCTTTGGCAAAGATATAGAGGATGGATTAAAAATCGTGATATCATTTTCTTTTTTTAACACTGGTTTATGAATATGACCATACATAAAGACATCTCCCGCCTTTAACATAGGTAAGTGTTCTTCATCATATAAATGCCCATGTGTAAAAAAGAAACGATGCCCATCTAAATAAAGTTCACTATAATCCCCTCTCATAGGAAACTCCAATACCATCTGATCCACTTCAGCATCACAGTTTCCTCGTACTGCTATAATATTCTCTTTATAAGCATTCAAGAGTTTCATGACTTCTTGAGGCTGATAGCCTTCTGGTAAAGGATTTCTAGGACCATGATATAATAAATCACCTAATAAAACCAATTTATCCATTTTTTCTTCTTCATAAATCTCCATAACTCTCTTTAAATCTGTATATGAGCCATGAATATCTGAAACAATCATGAATTTCATTGCAATCCCTCCAATTCAACACCGACTGGACAATGATCTGATCCAAATACATCATTATAGATATAAGCATCTTGAATCTGTTCTTTTAGATTATCTGATACAACAAAATAATCAATACGCCAGCCAGCATTTTTTTCTCTTGCTTTAAACATATAAGACCACCAAGAATATTTTTCTAAAGTTGGATATTTATATCTGAAAGTATCAATAAATCCACTCTCTAGTAATTCTGTAAATTTTTGTCTTTCTTCATCTGTAAATCCAGCATTTTTATGATTTGTTTTATCATTTTTTAAATCAATTTCCTGATGAGCCACGTTCAAATCGCCACAAATCACAACAGATTTTTTCTGTTTTAATGTATTCACATATTCTCTAAATGCATCTTCCCACACTTGGCGGTAATCTAGACGTTCTAAGCCTCTTTTAGAATTAGGCGTATACACAGTAACAAAATAAAAATTCTCATATTCTAAAGTAATCACACGACCTTCCTGATCATGTTCTTCCTTACCTAAACCATAACTGACTGAAAGAGGTTCTCTCTTTGTATAAATAGCCGTCCCACTGTATCCTTTCTTCAGGGCATCATTATAATAAGAGACATAACCATCAAACTGTAAATCAAGCTGATGCTTTTGAAGTTTTGTTTCCTGAATCGCAAAAATATCAGCATCAACTGATAAGAAAAAATCTTGAAATCCTTTATTCAAGCATGCTCTTAAGCCATTCACATTCCATGATACAAATAACATAATATCCTGGTATATTATAATTGACTCATTTATCAGTCATTAAAATATACCTTCTCCTTTCTATCAACTTTATTAATACGTAGTTGATGACGTTTAGGTTTATATGTAAAATTGAAATA
>NZ_NFHI01000003.1:0-94602 GCF_002159255.1 Massilimicrobiota sp. An80 | reverse complement strand
TTTTTTGAGGCTTTTCTTATTATTTTATTTATGAGTCTCCTGAATCCATCTTTCATGTTTAATAGTTTTGCAAGATTAGCCCTTAATAATTGTATCAGGTTATTTATATTTGTCTGATATGTAAGCATTTACAGGATATCATCACCTTGTATCATCATCCTTTGTACTATAATCTTCGTTATGCCTATTTACCATTGATTAAAGGTTATATTTTATCAGCTGTTGAGACATGTTTACCATTAAGTTTTAAAGTCGGTGTCATGGCAGAGGTTTTTGTTTCAGCCCAACATGGGATAGGCAAGCAATTATATCTGGCTAGGGTTCAAATAGATATGATTGGTATTTTTGCATGGATTTTATGGATGGTCATCATTGTTTGGATGCTGACAAAATTTTCAACACTTATTATGGGGTGGATTCAAAATAAAAATAAAAAATAGCGAATGTTTATGAAAATAATGTCCATACTCTTGATGAGGTGAAAATATGGATTTTAAAAATAGTCAGACAAAAGATAATTTAATGCGTGCTTTTGCAGGTGAATCACAAGCGAGAAATCGTTATACATTTGCGGGAGGATTGGCAGCCAAGAAAGGTCATCATATGTTAGCGGATGTCTTCTATTTTACAGCCAATCAGGAAAAGGAACATGCTGAAATCTTCTACAATCATTTAAAAGAGTTAACAGGTGAAACGATAGTGATTGATGGAGGATATCCTGTTGATACTTATGATGATGTCTTATCATTATTAAAGAGTGCCAGACATAATGAATATGAAGAATATGAAGATGTCTATCAGAATTTTGGAGCGATTGCAAAAGAAGAAGGTTTTCATAAGATTGCACAGGATTTTTTCAATATTGCTGAAATTGAAAAAACACATGGTGATCGTTTTGAAAAAATGGCGACGTTGTTGGAAAATGGACAACTTTATGCATCCAAACAGCCTTGTTATTGGATGTGTCTGAATTGCGGATTTATTTTTGAAGGAACACGTGCCCCTCAATTATGTCCAGTTTGTTCACATGATCAAGGTTATTTTATCAGATTAAAAGATGTTCCATTCACTTGTGAAATAGAGCAGTAAAGAAGAGGAAGAATATCTTGTTGATATTCTTTTTTTAATAGAATGATGTTAGAGCTATACTCTTATTTTTATTTAGTATATAATAAGATTAATACTGTTTAAAAAGGAAGGGGGAACTATATGAAACTTATATTACATTATCTCAAAAGATATAAAAAGTTATTGATTTTAAATATTATATCTGTCTTTGGCTTTGCTTTGGTTGAATTAGGTTTACCAACAATCATTGCTAATATGATTGATAATGGGGTTACCAATCAAAATGTGGAATATCTTTATTCTATGTGGTTTCTAGCGATTGTGATTTCAATCATTGGGGTGGCAGGAACTATTGTTTTAGGATATTGTTGTGCGAAAATTTCAACATCTATTACAAGAGATATGCGAAATGATATTTTTAGTCATATTCAAACATTTTCACCACATGAATTTAATCATTTTGGGATTTCATCATTAATTACACGTACAAATAATGATGCTTTTCAAATTCAGCTGTTTGTCAATGTCATCTTGAGAACAGCTTTATTAACACCAGTTATGGTTATCATTAGTGTTTTTATGACAATGCGTACATCATTGGAACTCTCTTTGATTATTGCCGCAACATTACCAGTGATTGTTGTAGGGGTTATCGTGGTAGCTAAAATATCAGAACCAATGTCACAAAAACAGCAGTTATCATTGGATCGTTTAAATCGTATTACAAGAGAGAATTTATCAGGCTTAAAGGTCATTAGAGCTTTTAATAATGATGCTTATGAACAAGCTCGTTTTAATCAGACAAATGATGAATTTACAAGTTATACAAGAAAGATTTTTAAACTGATGCTTTTAACACAGCCCATCTTTTATTTTTTAATGAATTTGGTTACACTTGTTATTTTTTATGTAGCCAGTCATATGATTGATGCTGGAACATTACAGGTTGGAAAACTCATTGCTTTTCAGGAATATCTTTTCCATGCCATGTTTTCAATGATGTTATTTTGTAATGTGTTTGTGATGTATCCACGTGCCGCTGTTTCAGCGAAACGTATTATGAGTGTTTTATCAACGCAAAGTGATATTAAAGATCATGTTTTACAAACACCACAATCTTCAACATCTCAACATCATTTATCTTTTCGAAATGTGACTTTTGCTTATCCTGATGGTGAGGAAGCTGTTTTAAAAAACATCTCTTTTGAAGCCCATGAAGGAGAAACGATTGCTTTTATTGGAAGTACTGGATCTGGTAAAAGTACACTGATTAATCTGATTCCACGTTTCTATGATATCAGTAGTGGAGAGATACTTATTGATGGTATTGATATACAGGATTATCGTATTGATGATTTGAGAAATAAAATTGGTTTTATTCCTCAAAAGGCTATGTTGTTTACAGGAACAATAGCTGAAAACTTACGTTATGGAAAGGCTGATGCAACTTTAGAAGAGTTAGAACATGCTGCTAAAGTTTCTCAAAGCTATGATTTTATTATGGAAAAACCAAATGGTTTTGATGAAATGATTACAGAAAGTGCAACGAATGTTTCAGGAGGACAAAGACAACGTTTAAGTATTGCGAGAGCTTTAATTAGAAAACCTGAGATTTATATTTTTGATGATTCTTTTTCGGCTCTGGATTATAAAACGGATGCCATTTTACGTCATGCTTTAAAAGAAGAAACGCAACATTCTATTGTTTTCATTGTTGCTCAAAGGATTTCAACGATTAAAGATGCTGATCAGATTATTGTATTGGATGAGGGGCAAATTGTGGGGCATGGAAAACATAAGGAACTTTTACAGACATGTCCTATTTATCATGAAATTGCTTTATCACAACTCAGTGAGGAGGAATTGAACTATGAGTAAAAAATGGCAGACATTTAAAAAATCAGTCCAACAGATTTCTCCGTTTTTATCGCCCTATAAGTGGGAATTTATTATCGCTATATTCATGATTGTTGTGACATGTTTTGCATTATCTGTTGCACCTATGATTGAAGGAATGATGACTTCATTATTGATGGAAGATGCGATGGCTATGATGAATAATGTGCCAGGAGCACATGTTGAATTTGATCGTGTGATTCATATTATGGTGATGTTGTTTGGCATTTATTTATTAAAGACAATATCTCAGTCCATCACAATTACAGCCTTGACAAATTCTATTCAAAGAACTATGCATGATTTGCGAAATGCCCTGCAAGAAAAGATTAGAAAATTACCTGTTAGTTATTTTGACAAACATAAATATGGTGATGTTTTAAGTCGTATTACAAATGATGTAGATACACTTTCGAATGCCTTACAACAGACACTCACGGAAATCATAAGAGGTGTATTGATGCTGATTTTAGCTATTGTCATGATGGTACGTATACATATTGTCATGACTTGCATTGTCTTATTGATCATTCCTGTGGCATTGGTCATTACCAAGATTATTGTTAAACGTTCACAAAAGAAATTCCAGGCCCAGCAGGATGCTTTAGGAAACTTAAATGGTGCTATTACCGAAATGTATGGTGGTTATCGAGAAATTCTTTTGTTTAATAAACAACAAGATGCTATTGAAAAATTTAAAGATATCAATCAGACACTTTATCGTAATGCATTTCAGGCCCAATTTATGTCATCAATTATTTCGCCATGTATTTCTCTTGTGACATATATGGTTATTGGAACAATTGGTTTTGTTGGGAGTTTATTTGTTTTAAATGGCAGTATACTTGTAGGAGAATTGCAGGCTTTTGTCCGCTATATATGGCAGGTTAATGATCCTATATCTCAAGTCAGCAATTTATCTTCACAAATTCAATCGGCTTTTGCGGCTTTACATAGAATATCTGAAATTTTAAATGAAACTGAAGAAAAACCAGTTGAAAATCCACAGACCTTAACTCATGCAAAAGGGCATGTTCAATTTGATCATCTTTGTTTTGGATATCATGATAAAGAAGTTTTACACGATTTGAATATTGATATTCAAAGTGGACAGATGGTAGCTATCGTTGGACCAACGGGTTCAGGAAAAACAACTTTAATTAGTTTGTTGTTACGTTTTTATGATGTAACTTCTGGTAGTATTCGCATTGATGGTGTTGATATTCGACAGATTCCAAGAGAACAGTTACGTTCTATGTTTGGGATGGTTTTGCAGGATACATGGCTATTTCATGGGACTATTTATGAAAATATACATTATGGACGTTTAGATGCCAGAAAAGATGAAGTGATTGAGGCAGCTAGACAGGCTAATGTGGATCATTTTATCAGAACATTGCCAGATGGCTATGATATGATTGTGAATGAAGAAGCCAATAATATTTCTCAAGGAGAAAAGCAATTACTGACGATTGCCAGAGCGATGTTAAAAGATCCACAAATTATGATTTTAGATGAAGCAACATCATCGGTTGATACACGACTGGAAAAGAGATTACAGGATGCTATGCAAAATGTGATGAAAGGTCGTACAAGCTTCGTGATTGCGCATCGTTTATCCACAATTAAAAATGCTGATTTGATTTTAGTCATTAAAGATGGTTACCTTGTGGAACAGGGAAAACATGAGGAATTATTGGCTCAAAATGGGTTTTATAGTCAATTATATAATGCACAATTTGTAGAAGAGTAAGGTAGTTGCATGCAACTGCCTTTTTTGTGAAGAAAAATAATTTTTCATGAACTTCTTTTACAAATGATAGGAAGTTGTGTATAATGTTTTCAACAAGGAGATAGATTTATGGATATTCATGTCATTAAACAACAATCTAATCAGTTATATCAAAAATATAAAAAACAGGTTATCCCTGAATTTTTCTATGTTGGATATGTTGGAATTTTAGCACAATATTTAAGAAGTGGTATTTTCTCTTTTTTTGTATCACTGTTTTTATGCCCAATAAGTCATGGCTATGTGAAATGTGCAATGAAACTGGTTGATGAAGAAAAGCCAGTTCTTGATTATCATGATTCATTGAATGGTATTTTCTGTTTTCCCAAAGTAGCTCCTGCATATTTAATGCGTAAAGCTATTATTGTTTTGTGTACGCTTGTATGCTTTTTACCATCTTTTTTGGCAATTCATGAATTGATACCAGAATTTTCTATTGAATGGTTTTCGTCATTGGGGAATACATTCATACAAACAGAATATTTTGTTCCTCAATTTGAATATATAGCATTGATTTTACAAAATATATTTCTTGTTGGTAATATTCTGATCTGTATTGCTGTTTATCTTTTTTTAACAGCATTATTTATGCCTGTTCCTTATATGATGGAATTAGAAGAACTTTCATGGAGCGAATGTATGAGCTATTCAATTCAATTGATGAAAACAAGAATTTTTCAATTTGCTCATCTGTATATATTATATATTTTACGTCATGCCTGTTATTGGGTTATAACTGGTTGTATTGTTTTATGGATTGGACATTTAAATGATATTTTGATGTTGTTTTGTATTGTGACATCTTTATTTTTATATATTGAAGTTTTTAAAGGAAGATTTGAAATCGCAAAATACTTATTTTATAAGGAAATGAGGAATGAGTATCATGAGAGAGATTAAAAATATCAAAAAAGTCATTATTAAGATTGGTTCATCATCATTGTGTCATGCCAATGGTTATATAGATCAACAAAAGATTTTGTATTTAGTGATGCAAATAGCGCAATTAATTGAACAGGGAATGACAGTTGTGGTCGTTTCTTCAGGTGCCATCAGTGCTGGAATGGGGGCTATGAAATTAGAGAAAAAACCTGAAACGTTACCACAAAAACAGGCTTTAGCGGCTATTGGACAGGCACAGCTGATGCAGATTTATGAAGAAATATTTCAACTGTTTCACTTAAAATGTGCACAGGTTTTAGTGAACCATGATGATTTTGATCATCGTCAACGTCTTTTAAATCTTTCACATACAATGAATGCTTTAATTGATTATGGGGTTATACCGATTGTGAATGAAAATGATGCTTTGGCAGTAGATGAAATTAAAGTGGGAGATAATGATACTTTATCTGCATTGTTAGTACCTGTGATAGATGCAGATTTATTGATATTAGTCAGTGATATAGATGGTTTATATACGGATAATCCTCATCATAATCCACAGGCTCAGCTTTTAAAGTATGTTGAACAGATTGATGAAAAGATTGAAAACATGGCTTCTGGTTCAACTTCAAAATTAGGGACAGGCGGTATGGCTACAAAAATTAAAGCAGCGAAAATTGTGAATGATTATGGTAAGCATATGGTGATTGTAAATGGTCAAAAGAAAGAGAGTTTGTTGCATATTTTTGATGAGTGTGAAGAAGGTACATGGTTTAATGGGAAAACGGGGAAACATCTTAATGCGAAAGCTCATTGGTTAACTTATCGAACACAATCTAAAGGTGAAATTATTGTTGATGATGGAGCGTGTCAAGCTTTAAGACATCATAAAAGTTTATTGCCTTCAGGCATTAGTGATGTTCATGGACAGTTTTTAGCGGGACAGGTTGTGGATGTTATGAATCAGCAAGGACAAAGAATCGCAAAAGGGATTGTACAGTATACAAGTTTTGAAATCGCATTAATCAAAGGACATCATAGTCAGGATATTAAAAATATATTGGAAAGTTATGATTATGATGAAGTGATTCATGCTGATAATATGGTTATATTAGGAGGTGAATCTCATGAATGAACAACTTTTCAAACAATTGACACAGGCAAAACAGGCTAGTCGTCACATGATGACAATGAATACGCAATCTAAAAATCAGGCTTTAATAAAGATTGCTCAGGCTTTAAAAGAGCATGTTTTAGAGATTATCAATGAAAATCAAAAAGATATAGAACATGCAAAAGCATCAGGAATGTCAGATGCGATGGTTGATCGTTTGTTGCTGAATGAAGATAGAATTGTTGCAATGGCAGATGATGTTTTGAAATTAGTAAGTTTAGATGATCCAGTTGGTGATATAATTAGAGAGATCAAAAGACCTAATGGATTGCTTATTAAACAAGTGCGTGTTCCTATTGGGATTTTTGGAATCATTTATGAATCTCGACCAAATGTAACAGTTGATATTGCCTGTCTATGTATCAAATCAGGAAATGTCTGTGTATTAAAAGGTGGTAAAGAGGCTATGCATTCTAATCGCATTTTAACAAAGCTTATGCGAGAAGCCATCAAAGAGACATTACCTGTTGATTGTGTGCAATTGATTGACTATGGTGGAAGAGAAATGGTTGATGAATTGATTCATGCTTATGGTTATGTGGATGTTGTCGTGCCACGAGGAGGAGCTGGCTTAATTCAGCATGTTGTGCAAAATGCAACTGTTCCTGTTATTGAAACAGGTGCTGGAAATTGTCATTTGTATATTGATAAAGAAGCAGATCTGAAAAAGGCCATAGATATCACCGTCAATGCAAAGATTCAAAGACCATCTGTCTGCAATGCCATTGAAACCATTCTCGTGCATCAGGATATAGCGGATACGTATTTACCATTATTGTATGAGGCTTTTCATGAACGTGTTGACATACGTGGGGATAGTAAAGTTCAAAAGATCATTCCATGTCAGTTAGCTACATTAACAGACTATGCGACAGAATATGACGATTATATTGTGGCTGTTAAAATTGTGGATAGTTTACAAGAGGCTATTGAACACATTTATCAGTATTCCACTAAACATTCTGAAGCTATTATTACTGAAAATCATGATACTGCCCATATGTTTTTAAATAGTATAGATTCAGCATGTGTTTATCATAATGCTTCGACACGTTTTAGTGATGGAGGACAATTTGGTTTTGGTGCGGAACTTGGTATCAGCACGCAAAAGCTACATGCCAGAGGACCATTAGGTTTGTTGGAAATGACATCTTATCAATATAAAATCTATGGTCAGGGACAAGTGAGAGAATAAAGAGTGAATCATGATGATTCGCTTTTTTATTGACAATACTTAGTATACTAAGTATAATGATGAGTACGCTAAGTAATAGGAGGGATTTGATGGAATATGATTGTTTTAGTGAAATGATGGAGGAGATGCGAGAGATTCATAAAATGATTCAAAAGTTAACCTCTCAAAAATGTCATCATTTAACAGTGGAACAGGCAAAATTGATTTTTTTGATTGCTCATCAACAGATGAATCAAAAAGAGATTGCACAGAAACTTCGTATTACTGAAGCTACGCTTTCAGTAAGGATCAAAAGATTGGTGGATATGGGGCTTATTGAAAGAAAGCTGAATGAAGATGATAAAAGACATTATTATATTGTTTTATCTTCTCAAGGAGAAGCAGTCATTGACGAGATGAAGAAAGATTTTCATCATGTTCATCAGATTGTCTGTAAAGGGATGACAGATGAAGATTATATGGCTGTTTTGAATGTTGTCAAAAAAATAAAAAGGAATTTAAAGGAGGAAATCAAGTGATTAAGTTACGAAAATTTGCATATAAGTTTTGGTTACCAATCATTTTGTGTATTGGATTTGTTTTTATTCAATCTCAATCGGAATTGGCCTTACCAGATTATATGAGTGATATTGTAACAAATGGGATACAAGCTGGTGGATTTGATACATCAATAGGTGATGTTTATAGTCAGGATACTTTTGAACATCTCTTGATTTTTGCTGATGACAAGCAAAAAGAAACGATTGAATCAAGCTATACTTTGACTTCTTACGACGATTTATCACAAGATATAAAAGATAAATTTCCAAAAATAAAGGATGCCTATGTACTTCATGATCTTTCTCAAACAGAAACAGAAGAATTAGAAAGTGCATTAATGAAACCTATGTTAATGGTTTCTGCCATTGATTCAATGGATCCCAATTCAAAGGAATATCAGCAACAATTTCAAAATATTCCTGAGGGGATGGATATTTATCAGGTTTTTGAAATGATGGATGAACAGACACGTCATCAGATGACAGAGAAAATTGATGCCCAAATTGAGACAATGGGTGAATCAACAATGCTTGTCGCTGCAGGTAATGGTGTCAAAAATGAATATATGGCTTTAGGAGCAGATGTTGACCAGATACAGACACAATATATTTTTGTAGCTGGGTTAAAGATGTTAGGCATTGCATTATTAGGCTCTTTAGCAGCTATGGCTTCAGCCTTTTTATCTTCAAGAGTAGGGGCTGGGTTTGCGAGAGATTTAAGACGAGCAGTTTTTAAGAAAGTTGAAAGTTTTTCAAATAGCGAGTTTAATAAATTTTCAACAGCTTCATTAATTACACGTACAACTAATGATATTACACAAGTTCAGATGTTAATGATTATGTTATTGAGAATTGTATTGTTTGCACCTATGATGGGAATTGGTGCATTAATCAAAGCCTTTACGCATTCATCATCAATGACATGGATTATTTTAATGATTCTCATTGTCATTACACTTGTCATTATGGTTTTGATGAAAGTTGTTTTACCTAAGTTTAAGGTCATTCAGTCTTTGATTGATAGATTGAATTTAACAATGCGTGAAAATTTAACTGGAGTTCTGGTTATTAGAGCTTTTGGAAATGAAAAGCACAGTGAAGAACGTTTTGATAAAGCTAATGATGATTTAACAACTGTTAACTTATTTGTTAACCGCGCTATGGCAACATTAATGCCAATCATGATGTTTATCATGAATTTTGCGACTGTTTTGGTTGTTTGGGTTGGTTCTCAACAATTAGATTTAGGAAATATTGCGATTGGAGAAATGATGGCCTTTATTCAATATGCAATGCAAATTATTATGTCATTCTTATTTATTGCGATGATTTTCATTATGATTCCTCGTGCCAGTGTGGCAGCCGATCGTGTTTATGAAGTCTTATCAACAGAATTAACAATTCAAGATCCAAAACAACCTGTTGAATTTGATTCACAACAAAAAGGTGTTGTTGAATTTAAGGATGTTTCATTTCAATACCCTGGGGCTCATGAAGCTGTTTTGAGCCATATTAGCTTTACTGCTAAACCTGGACAGACAACGGCTTTTATTGGTTCAACGGGTTCAGGAAAGAGTACATTAATCAATTTGATTCCTCGTTTTTATGATGTCACTGCAGGTGAGGTTATTGTTGATGGTGTCAATGTCAAAGATGTAAACCAACATGATTTAAGAGAACGTATTGGTGTTGTTCCTCAAAAAGGAGTCTTATTTTCAGGAACGATTCGTTCCAATTTAAAATATGGCGCTCATGAGGCAACTGATGAAGAATTAAATGAAGTCATTCGTGTGGCTCAGGCAAAAGAATTTGTTGATGCAAAACCACATGGTTTAGATGAAGCTATTTCACAAGGCGGAACAAATGTGTCTGGAGGACAAAAACAACGTTTAGCTATTGCCAGAGCTTTAGCAAAAAATCCAGAAATTCTTATTTTTGATGATAGTTTTTCAGCATTGGATTTTAAAACAGATGCTATTTTAAGAAAAGAATTAAGTCAATTGATGGAAAAAAATCAAAATACTGTTTTGATCGTTGGACAAAGAATCGCTTCTATCATGGATGCAGATCAGATTATTGTTTTAGATGATGGAAAAATTGTTGGAAAAGGAACTCATGATGAATTGATGAAAAATTGTCAGGTTTATCAGGAAATTGCTTATTCACAACTTTCAAAGGAGGAATTAGCCAATGCCTAGAGGACATATGGGTGGTAGACAGATGTCTAATGAAAAAGCTAAGGACTTTAAGGGAACAATTAAAAAATTGTTTGCTCATTTACGACCTTATTATGTGAAATTTATATTTATTTTTATATTTGCTGCGGGTTCAACTGTTTTTTTAATCTTTGGACCAAAAGTTTTAGCTCAAGCCACAGATAAATTGAGCGAAGGAATTATGGCGAAAGTCACACATACTGGTGGTATTGATTTTGATGCTATTTTCCAGATTCTCTTTTTCCTGGTTTGTATTTATTTATTAAGCGCACTTCTTAATTATATACAAGGATTTTTAACTTCTGGTATTTCTCAAAAAGTCGCTTATGATTTTAGAAAAGAAATTTCTGAAAAAATGGATCGTTTGCCACTCAGTTATTTTGATACACATTCGAGTGGTGATACATTATCACGTGTAACAAATGATGTCGATTTGATTGCTCAATCATTGAATCAGAGTTTAACACAAATCGTGACATCTTCAGTAACGGTTATTGGAATTTTTATCATGATGCTGACAATCAGTATTCCAATGACATTATTAGCATTATGTGTGTTACCTGTTTCTATGTTTTTCATGTCAAAAATCATGAAAAGAACACAAAAATACTTTATTTCTCAACAGACAAGTTTAGGGAATGTCAATGGTCATATTGAAGAAATGTATGGTGCTCATCAGGTTGTCAAAGCCTTTAATGGTGAAGAGGATTCTGTTGCCAGATTTGAAGAATATAATGATGATTTATATAATTCAGCTTGGAAGTCACAATTCTTTTCAGGTTTATTACAGCCACTGACAACATTTGTTGGAAATATTGGATATGTTGGTGTCTGCTTATTAGGTGGATTTTTAGCAACAGGAAATATGATCTCTATTGGAGATATTCAGGCTTTTATTCAGTATGTGCGTCAATTTAATCAGCCTATTACACAATTGGCTCAAATCATGAATCAATTACAATCTACAGCCGCTGCTGCTGAACGTGTTTTTGAATTTTTAGATGAAACAGAAATGGAAGAAGAACACGCTTTAGTCACAAGCGAACAAGTTAACCATATGCAGGGAAGTGTCACTTTCAATCATGTTCAATTTGGTTATACACCAGAAAAAACCATTATCCATGATTTCTCTATGCATGTTCATGCTGGACAAAGTGTGGCTATTGTTGGGCCAACGGGTGCAGGAAAAACAACCATTGTGAAATTGTTGATGCGTTTCTATGAATTGAATGGTGGACATATTTTAGTTGACGGTGAAGATATTACTCATTTTGCTAGAAGTGATTTAAGAAGTCTATTTGGAATGGTCTTACAGGATACATGGCTATTTGGTGGAACAATCCGTGAAAATTTAAAATATGGAAAATTGGATGCTACAGATGAAGAAATGTATAAAGCTTGTCGTTTGGCGTATGCTGATCATTTTATTAATACATTGGAAGATGGATATGATACCATCATTAATGAAGAATCTAGTAATATATCTCAAGGTCAAAAACAGTTATTAACGATTGCGAGAGCTTTCCTTGCTAATCCTAAGATATTAATATTAGATGAAGCAACATCATCTGTTGATACCAGAACTGAGGTTTTAATTCAGCGTGGTATGGATAAATTAATGGAAGGAAGAACATGTTTTATTATTGCGCATAGACTTTCTACAATCAAAGATGCTAATACTATTATTGTGATGAAAGATGGAGATATTGTTGAATTAGGAAATCATGAGTCATTATTGGAAAAAGGTGGCTTCTATGCTGATCTTTATCAGTCACAATTTGAATCTAGTCATGAATAACTTACTCGTTTTGAGTAAGTTTTTTTTATGATGTTAAATACTTTAAAAAATTTATATAAAAAAATTTAAATAAATTAATGAAAATCTATTTACAAATCTAAAAAAGAGGTGTATAGTAACATTACTTCAAAAATTTGAAGTAAGAATATAAAAAATTTTAAGTAAGCACATAGGAGGACATATCATGTTTGAACAAGTAAAAGATGCATTAGTAGAATCTTTAAATATTGATGGAGAAGAAATTAAATTAGAATCTAACTTAAAAGATGATTTAGGAATTGATTCTTTAGCAGCTGTTGAATTATCTTTAGATTTAGAAACAGAATTTGATGTTGAAATTTCTGATGAAGAATTAGCTGCATTAGTAACTGTAGAAGATATTGTGAAATTAATTGAATCTAAACAATAAGCTAAGGTTTCACTTAGCTTATTTTTCTAAGGAGGAACATGTATGGATACTGAAAAAATTAAATCAATTATGAAGATGTTTGAAGAAAGTCAAATATCTAAGATGGATTTAACTGATGGTGATTTACATATCACATTAGAAAAAGATATAGAAGCAAAACAAATCATAACACCTACCGATGTCAAAACACCTAGTGAACACAATGAAGAAACAATTCAGGAAACAGGTACACCTATCAAAAGTCCAATTGTTGGAACATATTATCAATCAAGTGGTGCGGGAAAAGAACCTTATGTCAAAGTTGGAGATATGATTCAAGAAGGAGACACGATTTGTATCATTGAAGCCATGAAAGTCATGAATGAAATTAAAGCAACTGTTTCTGGAAAAGTTTTATCTATTGAAGTTCAAGATGGTCAAACAGTTGAATATGATCAGACTTTAATGATGATAGGGTAAGGTGATAATGTGATTGAAAAATTATTGATTGCCAATCGCGGAGAAATCGCAGTCAGAATTATACGTACATGTAAAGAAATAGGAATTCAGACTGTTGCCGTTTATTCAACAGCTGATAAACATTCTTTGCACGTGCAATTAGCAGATGAATCTGTATGTATTGGTGGACCATTAGCTAATGAATCATACCTGAATATGAATGCGATTATTCAGGCAGCCTGCAATACGGGATGTGATGCGATTCATCCAGGATTTGGTTTTTTAAGTGAAAACAGTGAATTTGCCAGACTTGTTATTCAATGTGGATTGATCTGGGTAGGACCATCACCTGATATTATTGATATGTTAGGAAATAAGTCTGCCGCAAGAAAGATGATGAAAGAAGCAGGAGTTCCTGTGATTCCTGGTTCTAAAGAAGTCATTGAAACTGTAGAACAGGGGAAAAAGGTTGCTGAAGATATAGGATATCCCGTTATGATTAAAGCCAGCAATGGTGGTGGTGGACGTGGTATGCGTGTAGTTCATAATGAAGAAGAGTTTGAAACACAATATCTCAATGCCAAAGCTGAAGCCAAAGCTTGTTTTGGTGATGATGATGTCTATTTAGAAAAATTAATTGAAAATCCAAAACATATTGAAGTTCAAGTCATTGGTGATCATCATGGTCATGTGATTCATTTATTTGAAAGAGATTGTTCATTTCAAAGACGTCATCAAAAGATGATTGAAGAAGCACCATGTCATATTTTAAAGAAAGATGTGCGTCAAAGATTGTTTGAAGATGCCATCAAGGCTTGTCATCATGTGGGATATAATAGTGTTGGAACAATTGAGTTTTTATTAGATAAACACGGACAATATTATTTTATGGAAATGAATACACGTATTCAGGTTGAACATCCTATTACAGAAATGATTTGTGGTATTGATTTAGTCAAGTTACAGATTAAGGTTGCTGAAGGATTAAAGCTTCCATATAAGCAAGAAGATATTCATCAAAATGGATATGCTTTAGAATGTCGTATTAATGCTGAAGATATGAATCGTGATTTTGCGCCAACACCTGGAAAAATAACATTTATGCATTTACCAGGTGGAAGAGGAGTGCGTGTGGATAGTGCCATGTATAGTGGGTGTGAAATTTCACCTTATTATGATTCAATGATTTTAAAATTAATTACTTTTGCACCAACACGTCTAGAATGTATTAAAAAAATGCGTGCAGCGTTAAGTGAAGTCATTATTGATGGTATTTCAACGAATACAAAATTCCATTATTATGTTCTACATTCTAAAGAATTTATTGAAGGAAGTTATGATACAAGCTTCTGTGAAACATTTATAAAGGAGTTGAAAGATAATGGATCAATTGTTTAAAAAAAGAAATGAAGAATTAAAACAATTCTCATCATGGTTAAATAGACATAAAATTAAAGAAAAAAAAGAAATTCCTGAAAATATCTTTAAACAATGTGATCATTGTCATGAATCTATTCCTTATTTTTCACTTATCGAAAATGATTATGTTTGTCCTAAATGTGGTCATCATATGAAAATCAGTGCCAGACAGCGTATACGTGATTTAATGGATGAAGGCACTTGGAAAGAATATTTTGAAAAAGATAAAACATCTAACAATGAAAATTTTCCTGGTTACGATGAAAAGCTAAAAAAAGCCTGGATGTCAACCGGTATGAATGAAGCTGTCATTTGTGGTGTTGGTAAAATCAACCAGAGTCGTGTTGTCTTATGTGTCATGGATTCTCGTTTCATGATGGGAAGTATGGGAAAAGTTGTTGGTGAAAAAATATGTAAAGCAGTAGAACTGGCTACACGTAAAAAATTACCATTGATTATTAGCTGTACCAGTGGTGGTGCCAGAATGCAGGAAGGTATTGATTCTTTAATGCAGATGGCTAAAATCAGTGCTGCTTTAAAACGCTTTTCAAATCAAGGAGGTCTTTATATAGCCTTATTAACACATCCTACAACAGGTGGTGTCAGTGCCAGCTTTGCGATGCTGGGAGATATTATCATTGCTGAACCACAGGCCATGATTGGATTTGCTGGAAAACGTGTTATTCAAGATACAATTAAGCAGGAGTTACCTGAAGGTTTCCAAACTGCAGAATTCTTACTTGAAAAAGGTTTTATTGATATGATTGTGGAAAGACATGATTTGAAAAATATTATTTCAGATTTATTAAAATTGCATGGAGGAAAATTATGAGCCTCGTAGATAATGAAAGAAAAATAAAAGAGTTACAGGCGAAAAGAGCTGTAACAGAAGATCAAAAAGAGTTCGATGAACTTTCTCAAGAGATTGATACTCTCACAAAAGAAACATATCATCATTTAACTGCTTGGGATCGTGTGTCTATCGCAAGACATCCATCACGACCAAAAGCAAGTGATTTTATTGAGGGATTGTTTGACCATTTCTATGAACTTCATGGGGATAGATGTTATGGAGATGATCAGGCTATTATTGGGGGAATTGGTTATTTTCACGATATGCCAGTCACTGTTATTGCACAAGCCAAAGGAAAGACATTGGAAGAAAATTTGAACCGTCATTTTGGAATGTGTAATCCTGAAGGTTATCGTAAAGCTCTCAGACTTGCCAGACAAGCCGAAAAGTTTCATCGACCAATCATTACTTTTGTAGATACCGCAGGAGCTTATCCTGGTATCGAAGCTGAGGAGAGGGGACAGGCACAGGCGATTGCTGAATGTTTATACACTTTTTCTGATTTGAAAACACCTGTTATTTGTATTGTTTTATCAGAAGGTGGTAGTGGAGGAGCATTAGCTTTAAGTGTTGCCGATCGTATTTGTATGTTAGAAAATGCCATTTATTCTGTTTTATCACCTGAAGGTTTTGCAAGTATTTTATGGAAAGATGATAGTCGTGTTCAAGAAGCGGCTGAAGTGATGAAACTGACATCGTATGATTTATATGATAAAGGAATTGCTGATTATTTGGTCAAAGAACCAACAGGTGGTATGCAAAATGATTTAAAACTTGTATTAGATAATATTGATCAGTATTTACAAAAAGAATTAGATGTTTTAACTCATACAAAAGAAAAAGATTTATTGGAAAAACGTTATCAGAAGTTCCGTAAGATAGGAGTTATGTCATGAGTTCAATAGAAATATTAGGAACTGGGTTTGTTAAAGCTCAAAAGAAAGTAACGAATTTTGATTTAGAAAAAAGAGTTGAAACAAGTGATGAATGGATTGTACAAAGAACAGGTATTTCATCACGTTATGTGAGTGAAACTGAAAATACAAGTGATTTGGCTTATAAAGCCAGTTTACAGGCGATTGAAGATGCACATATTCAAAAAGAAGACATTGAAGTGATTATTGTCGCAACAATGACACCAGATTGTATGACACCTTCAACAGCTTGTCTTGTTCAGGCAAAACTGGGATTAAATGATTGTCCTGTCTTTGCTTTTGATATTAATGGAGCATGTAGTGGATTTTTATATGCATTTCAGATTGCCAGTGATTTATTAAGCAGATATCACCATATCTTAGTCATTGGTAGTGAAACAATTAGTAAGATGATTGACTGGAATGATCGTTCAACTTGCGTTTTGTTTGGGGATGGCGCAGGTGCGATGGTTCTTGGTCGAGGAGATACAAAACTTTATCACTATGCCAATAGTGAAGGAGACTTACAGGAAGTCTTACATGCTCAAGGATTGCCTTTAGTTCATGATTTACAAAATCAGGGAGCATCAACACATTATTTAAATATGAAAGGAAATGATGTGTTTAGATTTGCAATTAGAGTTTTAAAAGAATCTATTGAAAATGTTTTGGATCAGTCAGGGCTTTCTATAGATGATATTGATTTGATTATTCCACATCAGGCGAATTATCGTATTATTTCTCATGTGGCAAAAAAGATGAAAGTCGATTTATCAAAATTTTATATGAATCTTCAAGAGTTTGGAAATACTTCAGCGGCCAGTATTCCTATTGCTTATGCAATGGCACAAAGAGAAGGAAAGATTCCTGAAAAGGGACGTGTTATTTTGGTTGGATTTGGTGCTGGATTAACTTATGGAGCAACTCTTATTGACAATAGAGGAGGACAATAAAGTGTTATTAAATGAATTATTAAATATAAAATACCCTATTATTCAAGGAGCTATGGCGAATATTGCAACTGCTTCCTTTGCTGCCTGTGTTTCTAATAGTGGTGGTTTAGGGATTATTGCAACAGGATCAATGGATGCAGCTCAAACACGTGAAGAAATCCAAAAATGTAAACAATTAACAGACCAGCCTTTTGGTGTCAATGTGATGTTGATGAATCCATATGCCAGTGAAATTATTGATGTTATTGTTGAAGAAGGCGTTCATGTTGTGACAACAGGAGCAGGAAATCCAGGACCTTATATGGCAAAACTCAAAGAAGCTGGAATTAAAGTTTTACCAGTTGTGCCTAGCGTTGGTTTGGCTAAACGTATGGAAAGAGCTGGTGCTGATGCTTTGATTGTTGAAGGTGGAGAATCAGGTGGACATGTTGGTGAAATGACAACAATGGCTTTGGTTCCACAGGTTGTAGATGCTGTCAATATTCCAGTGATTGCAGCTGGTGGAATTGGAGATGGACGTGGTGTGATGGCAGCTTTGAGTTTAGGTGCTATTGGCGTACAGATTGGAACATGTCTATTGGTTGCTGATGAATGTCCAATTCATGAAAACTATAAAGATGCTGTTATTAAAGCCAAAGATACTGATACTGTTGTAACTGGAAGAAGTGTGAATACACCAGTCCGTATTTTAAAGAATCAAATGGCAAGAGAATATTTAAAACTTGAAGGACATTTTGAAAGTCGTGAAGAATTAGAAAAATTAACACTTGGGGCTTTAAGAAAAGCTGTACAGAGTGGTGATGTGAAAACTGGATCTGTGATGATGGGACAAATTGCTGGAATGGTCAAAGAAAAGAAACCAATGCAACAGATTCTTGATGAAATGATGGCTTCAACAAAACAAGTTTATGCAAACTTGCAAAAAGTCATGGAGGAAATGCAATGATTCAAATCCAAAATCGTATCATGAAACTTCCTATCATTCAAGGTGGTATGGGAGTCGGTATTTCTTTATCATCATTAGCAGGAGCAGTTGCAAAATGTGGTGCTATGGGTGTCATCAGTGCCGCTCATCCTGGCTATAATTATGAAGGATTTAGAAAAAATCCAATTGCTGTCAATTGTCAGGCTTTAAAAGATCATATCCAACGTGCCAAAGAGCTTGCTAAAGGAAATGGTTTGATTGGTGTCAATATTATGGTTGCCAGTCAAAACTATGAAGATTTCGTGAAAGCATCTCTTGAAGGTGGTTGTGATGCCATTATTTCAGGGGCAGGATTACCATTAGATTTACCTAAGTTTGCTAAAGGAAAGGCGCTTTTAGCACCAATTGTATCGAGTGGAAAAGCGGCCAAACTGATTGCCAGAGTATGGGATAAACGTTATCAGTATACACCTGATTTCGTAGTGATTGAAGGTAGTGAAGCTGGTGGACATCTGGGATTTAAAAAAGATGATTTATTGGCTCATACGTGTCAAAAACTAAGTGATATTTTAGCTGATGTTAAAAAAGAATTAAAAGTTTGGGAAGACAAATACAAAAAGACGATTCCTGTTTTTGTTGCTGGAGGTATAGATTCTGGAAAGAAGATTGCTGAATTCATCAAATTAGGGGCAACAGGTGTACAGATTGCCACACCATTTATTGCGACTTATGAATGTGATGCAGCACAAGAATTTAAAGATATGGTTATTCAATGTCGCCAAGAAGATATTGAACTTGTCTCTAGTCCAGCAGGACTTCCAGGACGTGCTATTGTCAATGATTTTGTAAAGAAAACAAGAGAAACAGGAAATATCTGTATGAAAAATTGTCTTCATTGCATGATTCCTTGCAATCCTGAAAATACACCCTATTGTATTAGTGAAGCATTAATACAGAGTGTAAAAGGAAATGTACAAAATGGTCTGGTTTTTGTAGGAAGCCAGGCAGCGAGAATTCATGAAATGAAACATGTTGAAGAAGTGATTCATGAATATATAAAAGAAATGGAGGAAAATCTATGAAAATAGGAATGATTTTTGCTGGTCAAGGTAGTCAATATGTAGGTATGGGAAAAGCATTTTATGATGAATTCCAAGAAGCCAGAGATGTTTTTGATCAGGCCAATATTGATATTGATGTCAAAAAAGTATGTTTTGAAGGACCTGAAGATGTTTTAAATGAAACATCATATGCACAGCCTTGTATTTTAACAACATCATTAGCTATCGCGAAAGTGATTGAAGCACAAGGTATTCACCCTGATTATGTGGCAGGTTTATCATTAGGAGAATATTCTGCTTTGGCTTATGCAGGAGCTTTTGACACACAAGATGCGATTTCAATTGTGAGACGTCGTGGACAGATTATGAGTGAAGCCCTGCCAGCTGGAACAACATCTATGGCAGCTGTTTTAGCCATGGATGCTGAAAAGATTCAAGAAGTTATTGAACCTATTGATGGTGTCACAATTGCCAATTACAATTGTCCAGGACAAATTGTGATTACAGGAACAAAAGAAGCTGTTGAGATTGCTTCAGAAAAATTAAAAGAAGCTGGCGCAAAACGTGTCATTCCATTAAAAGTTTCAGGAGCATTCCATTCTCCATTATTAGAAGAAGCATCATATAAGCTGAAAGAAGAGTTAGAAAAATATGATATTCATGAAACAAAGATTCCAGTTGTTTATAATGTTTCAGGAAAAGAAGAAGATGGAGATCTCATTGATATTTTAACTCGACAAATCAAATCAAGTGTTTATTTCTATCAATCAATTCAATATATGATTGCACAAGGTGTTGATGCTTTTGTGGAAATTGGACCAGGAAAAGCATTAAGTGCCTTTGTTAAGAAGACAGATAGAAGTATTCCTGTTTATAGTGTAGATAGTATTGAAGGTTTAAATCAAATGTTAGGAGCGTTAAAAGATGAGTAAAGTAGCGTTAATTACTGGTGCCAGTCGTGGAATTGGTAGAGCCATTGCTTTAAAATTTGCAAGTGAAGGATATAATATTGCGATTAATTATATTGGAAATCAGGATGAAGCTTTAGAAGTTCAAAAAGAATGTTGTGCCCATGGTATTGAAGCTATGATTTATGAAGGTGATGTCACTGATTATGATGCCATGGATCAAATGATGAAAGCTGTTTTAGAACAGTTTGGTTCTATTGATGTCTTGGTTAACAATTCAGGGATTACAAAAGATCAGTTATTATTAAAAATGAATACACAGTCATTTATGGATGTCATTGATGTCAATTTAAAAGGAACATTTAATACCATTAAAGCTGTTTCTCGTATTATGATGAAACAAAGATCAGGTGTTATTATCAATATGGCAAGTGTAATTGGAATTATTGGAAATGTTGGACAAGCCAATTATGCAGCCAGTAAAGCTGGTGTCATTGCTTTAACAAAATCAGTTGCGAAAGAATTAGCACCACGTCATATTCGTGCGAATGCTATTGCGCCAGGATTCATTGCCACAAAAATGACAGATGTTTTAAGTGATGATACAAAAGAAAATATCTTAAAAAATATTCCATTGCAACAAATGGGTGAACCAGAAGATGTTGCGAATGTTGCATACTTTTTAGCAAGTGATAGTGCAAAATATATTACGGGTCAAGTCATCAATGTTGATGGCGGAATGGTCATGTAAGGAGGACAAAACATGAAAAGAAGAGTTGTCGTTACTGGAATGGGAGCCGTATCTCCAATTGGAAATACTGTTGAAGAAACTTGGAATGGTATTTTAAATCAGACATGTGGAATTGATGAAATTACACATTTTGATACAAGTGATTATAAGGTCAAATTAGCTGGAGAAGTGAAAAATCTTGATTTAGAACAATATTTTACAAAAAGAGATTTAAAATTTAATGATCGTTTTACGCAATTTGCCAGAGTTGTTTCTAAACAGGCTATTGAAAATGCAAAGTTGGATTTAGAAACAATGAATAAAAATCGTTTTGGTGTCATTATTGGTAGTGGTATTGGTGGTGTTGAATCTATTGAAAAAGCGGAACAAAGTTTATTAAATAGAGGACCATCAAAAGTTTCACCATATTTTATTCCTATGACTTTAATTAATTTAGCAGCAGGAAGTGTTGCGATTGATTTAGGTGCAAAAGGTTATGTATCTTCTGTTGTAACTGCATGTGCAGCTGGAACAAATGCAATTGGTGAAGCCTTCCATAAAATCAGAGATGGATATGAAGATGTTATGATTGCTGGAGGAAGTGAAGCTTCTATTACACCATTATCAGTTGCAGGATTTGCTTCTATGAAAGCTTTGCATACTGGTGAGGATAAAGATCGTGCTTCTATTCCTTTCGATAAAGATCGTAGTGGCTTTGTCATGGGTGAAGGAGCAGCTGTTTTAGTGTTAGAAGAATTACAACATGCATTAGATAGAAATGCGACAATCTATGGTGAAATTGTTGGTTATGGAGCAACTTGCGATGCTTATCATATTACAGCACCATTATCTGATGGAAGCGGTGGTGGAGAAGCGATGAAACAGGCTTTAGAAGATGCTGCTTTACAACCATCTGATATTGATTATATCAATGCTCATGGGACATCTACACCATTAAATGATAAGACAGAAACAACAGCTGTCAAATATGCTTTTGGTGACGATGCTTATCATTTGGCTATGTCATCAACAAAATCTTATACAGGACATTTATTAGGAGCGAGTGGTGCTTTAGAATCTGTTATTTGTGTAAAAGCATTACAGGAAGGATATATCCCAGCTACAATTCATTATCAAAATAAAGATGAAGACTGTGATTTAGATATCGTCGCAAATGTTGGTAGAAAACAAGATATTCATTATGCTATGAACAATTCTCTTGGATTTGGTGGACATAATGCATCATTGATTTTCAAGAAATGGGAGGATTAGAGATGTTATATAATTCTAATGATATTCAAAAAATTATTCCTCATCGTTATCCATTTTTACTTGTAGATTGTATTGAAAGCATCAGTGAAGATGGAAAAACAATTGTAGGAAGAAAATGTGTAACTGCTAATGAAATGCAATTTTTAGGACATTTCCCTGAAAAACATGTGATGCCAGGTGTCTTAATTATTGAAGCCTTAGCTCAAACAGGATGTGTTTTATTACTTTCTAAAGAAGAAAATAAAGGAAAGATTGCTTTCTTTGCTGGAATTAATAAAGCACGTTTTAGAAAACAAGTTATTCCTGGTGATGTTTTAACAATGACTGTCACTTTGACAAAAGAAAAAGGTGGTATTTACTTTGCATCTATTCAAGCAAAAGTAGAAGATGAAATTGCTGTCACTGGAGAAATTATGTGTGCTGTAGGTGAATAATAAAAAAAGCAGAAAGATTTTGACATCTTTCTGTTTTTTTTATGGTTTTATAAAAGTTATTAAGGCTCTGTGTCAAGAGTGATATTTCTATTGATGTATTGTATAAAATAGATGATGACTATGATTCATTTGAGTATTGATTACCATGCTGGTTGTCCTGTTTCAATAAGGTTATCAATATCTTTATAAGCATTTTCAATAGCTTCTATATGATATCATTCATACATATTATAAACAAAATCAGTTAAATTTTTTTCATCCAGTTGTTTTAAAACTTTTCCTGCACTTGTTCCTTTATAGTTTGCATAACTTTCAAGTAAGTAAGCAAAAAATCTCAATTCTTTATTTAATTTCATCACTTCTTAGATACAGTGAATTTTTGGATTACCAGTTGCTTCTTCATATTCCCACATGTCAAAGATAGCAAGACTACTCAATACCATCATTTCATATCATCATTCAATAACATTGTGTGTTTAGGAATTTAAAAAGATTCTTAGTGCATCCATATCAGTGACTGTTTTTTTGCAATCAGTATTGCAACTTCACTATCAATATTTTGTAAAATGTTTGGATTTGTTTTATTGATCATACTGCTTCACTTCGATAAATTTTAAACATTCTCATTAAAAAAGCATATAGATAGAATGATTACTATGGTTTTAAAAACTATTGGTGATTGATTTTCCAATAGTTTTTCATTTAATGTTTTTTAAACTTGTAAATAATTTTATTGGCATAAGGAATAGAAGAAAGTTCTTGAGGATGGTCTGAATAGAAATAGAAGATAATAACAAAGTAAACAATAACTCCTATGATCACGGCGAGTACTAATGGAATAAGAACTTTTCTTGTTAGGGCAAATAAACCATAGTAAACAATGGCTACAATGATACCCATGAAGATAGAAGAAATAATAGGTAATAAATATGTCTTTTTTATTTCTTGTCTATAACGTGTGATTTTACGTAACATTCTTTGATTTAAATAACATACTTGTAAACCATATAAACAATTGGCTATCATCAAAGCATAGAGTCCTAAAGGTGTAAACATCAATAAAAGGATTGTGATGACTAAATGGTAGATCAAAGCTGTAGCAGCGTTTTTTAAAGGCGTGTTGACTTCTCCAAGAGCCTGTAAAATTCCATTGGTTAGAGTTGATAAACCAAAGAAAACAATACCTGGACTTCCTAGAGCTAACATTAATGTAGAAGTGGCAACTGTTTCTTCTTGAGGAAAGAGGATACCAATAATAGGATAAGCCAAGACACTCATACCCACAGCAGCCGGAATAAGTAACAGCATTGTCACACGAATGCCTGAACGAATATGTTCCCTTGTTTCACGGGCATTTTTTAATGACCATGATGAAGAAATAGCAGGAATGGATGCTGTTGACATGGCAGAAGCTAAAGCCACAGGAACATTTTGTAAAACAATATATTGACCAGAATAAACACCCCACATAGAGGCTGAAGTTGGATCAGTACCAATAATAAAAGAATAAATATATTGGTCAATAACAGTAATAAGATTATAAACACATGTTGCAAAGATAATAGGTGTGACTATATGAATAATCATTTTGAAAATATCTTTATAAGAATCTTCATAATCATCAGGAGTATCTTTAATAATTAAATGATTACGATTCTTTAAATACATAATCATCATAAAAATTAAACCCACCAGAACACCGACACCAGGTCCAACTGCTCCCCCAGCGGCACCTGCAGCAGCCATTTCACTGCCACCTGTTTCCATCAATGGCTGAATGAATAAATAAGCACATCCAATGGCGACAATTGCATTAAAAATCTGTTCAATAATTTGTGAAACAGATGTATAAAAAGTTGTCTGATGAGCCTGAAAATAACCTCTAAAGACACCCAATAGACCAGATAGGAAAATAGTTGGACAAAGGATTCTCAGTGGTAATACAGAATACCCTGTAACAAGTAAAGGGGCTAAAAGATAGGCAATGATCGAAGCACTACCACCAATAATACAAATATAGATAAATGAACATTTTAAAATCTTTTGTACATTATTATATTGATGAATAGCTAGTTTTTCAGCAATTAACTTTGAAATAGCTGTTGGAATACTATAAGAAGATAAGAGTAATATTAAAGCATAAATATTATATGCCATTGAATAATAACCAATACCTTCAGCACTAATTAATGCTGTTAAGGGGCTTTTATATAAAGCTCCAATGATTCGTACGAAAATACCTGCAATTGCAAGTATAGATGCCTGTTTAACGATTGAACGTGACATGGGTAAACCTCACTTTCCAGTAATTCTTTGTTTATTATAACATTAATTCCAATAATTTCAAAAAAACTTATATATTTATACATAAAATGATTTTTTTCATAGGTTTTACACATTGATTGTATAATATACTGATAGTGAAAGGAATAGTGAAAAAGTATTGAAAAAATTTTTAAAGATATTTTTAATATTTATGGTAATGATATCTACGATTTACGGATGTTATCGATTTTATCAAGAAAAAAAAGAAGAAAAACAATTACAAAGAATTCAAAATCAAGTTAATGAACAGTCGAAAAGAAAGATTGATGATGAATTATCAGTTATTGCTATTGGAAATAGTAATTTATATAGTGGTTTTAATCCATTACAATTGTGGCATGAATATAAAATAACGTCTTTTGTGGCTGCTGAACCAAGTCAAGATCCTAATCGTGCTTATTATATTTTAAAAAATGTTTTAGAGTTTCAACACCCCCCCAATTAATTATATGGGAGATGGATGAAATGTTTACAGGAAAGGATTTTAATGATGAAAAAGCTCAAAAATATGCACCGATGAATCTATTTCCTATAGCTAGAAATTATACAAATTGGAAGAAATATTCAGCTCAATCATTTAAAAACTATGATAATTATGATTATAACTATCTTTCAAGGATGGCTACAAAGGGTTATTTATATAAAACAAAAGTAAAAGCAAGAAAGCAAAATAAAAATTTTATGATCAAAACAATCAAAAGAGCTAATATAAAACCACATAGACAAGAAATATTTTATAAAATTGTGAGTTTATTAAAAGAAAAGCAAATTCCTTTATTATTAATAACGATTCCATCAGCGAGATCATGGACGATGGAGAAACATAATACAATCATGGATTTATCAAAAGAAGTGGGTGTTCCATTTTTGGATTTGAATTTAAATAATCAGTTAATTAATTGGAAAAAAGACACAAGGGATGAAGGAATGCATCTTAATGATTATGGGGCACAAAAAGTAACAGCCTATATAGGAGAGTATTTAAAGGAACATAACTTAATAGAGAATCAAACAATAAGTCAAGAAAGTCAGAAGATGTGGGATCAAGATTATTATGATTATATTGAAATGATCAATTAAACTTCATGAAATGTAAAAAAGTCTATTTTAACATCTATATATTGTGCTATAATATATAAAAATATGTCTTGGAGGAGAATTATGAACGATAGTAGAATTTGTATTGCATTAGATTTTCAAACAAAGCAAGATGTTAAAGATTTCTTAGATAAGTTTGAAGATGAAAAATTGTATGTCAAAATTGGGATGGAATTATTTTATGGTGAAGGTATTGAAATGATTAAAATGATTAAAGAAAAAGGACATAAAATATTTCTTGATTTAAAATTACATGACATTCCTAATACTGTCAAAAGTGCGATGAAACAATTAGCAAAATTAGATGTAGATATGGTTAATGTTCATGCTTCAGGAAGCATTGCGATGATGAAAGCAGCAATTGATGGTTTAAATGAAGGAGCTAATGGAGGAAAACGACCTTTATGTATTGCTGTGACATGTTTAACTTCATTGGACCAAAAAGTTTTAGATGATGAACTTTTGATTCATGAACCATTAGAAAAGGTTGTTTTAAAATGGGCACAAAATGCGAAAGAAGCTGGATTAGATGGTGTTGTCTGTTCACCTTTAGAATCAAAGATTATTCATGAAAATTTAGGAATGGACTTTTTAACAGTGACACCGGGTATCCGTCTTGCAAGTGATAGTGTGAATGATCAAAAACGTGTCACAACACCAGCTATGGCAAGAGAATTAACATCAAGTTATATCGTTGTAGGAAGAACAATTACAAACGCTGCTGATCCAGTAGCAACATATAAAGAAGTTTATAAACAATTTCAAGGAGAGTAGAAAATGATGGAAAAAACTATAGCAAAAGATTTATTAAGTATTCAAGCAGTCTTTTTAAGACCAAATGAGCCTTTTACTTGGGCATCAGGTATTAAATCACCTATTTATTGTGATAATCGTTTGACATTATCTTATCCTGAAGTCAGAAAAGATATTGAACAAGGATTAGCAAAACTTATTAAAGAAAACTATCCAGAATGTGAATGTTTAATGGGAACAGCGACTGCCGGAATTGCACATGCGGCTTTAGCGGCTGACATTTTAGATTTACCAATGGGATATGTTCGTGGTGGAGCCAAATCACATGGAAGAAATAATCGTATTGAAGGATTAGTGAAACCGGGAATGAAAGTTGTAGTTGTTGAAGATTTGATTTCAACAGGTGGCTCATCATTAGAATGTGTAGATGCTTTAAGAGAAGCAGGCTGCGAAGTTTTAGGAATGGTTGCTATCTTTACATATGGATTAGAAGATTCAGCGAAGAACTTTGCTGCTAAGGATTGTAGTTTTTATACACTTACAAACTATGATACTTTAATTCAAGTTGCAGTTGAACATGAGTATATTGAAGCTGCTGATTTAGAAAAATTGAAAGCATGGAAAAAAGATCCTCATGATGAATCTTGGATGAGCAAGTAAAGTTAAAAAATAGGATAAAAAGGGGATGAAATGTAATTAATGTTGCAATTTCTCCCTTTTTAATGTATAACTATATAGGTTATGAGAGTCTTAAGGAGGATACATATGTTCAAGAGTTTGAGATATGTCTTAAAAGAAAATTTTACAAACTTATTTAGAATATATTCAATTGCTAAATATGAAATATTAGCAGATATGAGGGATTCTAAATTGGGATTATTCTGGAACTTTGCTAATCCAACTATTCAAGTTTTAACTTATTGGTTAGTATTCGGAGTTATTTTACCAGGACGTTCAGATGAAGATGGTATTCCATATTTATGTTGGTTACTTGGTGGTATTGTTGTCTGGTTTTTTATCTCTCCATGTATTACAAATGGATGTAATGCTGTGTATGCTAAAAGAGATGTTATTACAAAAATGAAATTTCCTGTGAGTATTTTACCTGCAACAGTTGTAATGAAAGAATTGTTTAATCATCTTTGTTTGATGATTATCTTAGTTGTTTTATTTTTAATATTTGGATTTTATCCAAATATTCACTGGTTTGGATTATTATATTATTTATTCTGCGCAGTTATTTTTTCTATTTCTTTATCAATGACAACATCAGTTTTAAATATGTTAGCTAGAGATACACGAAAATTGATTTTAGCTTGTATGCGTTTATTACTCTATTTAACACCAGTTTTATGGAGTCCTCATAAACTAGATGGACATAGAATTCTGTCGGTGTTAATGAAGTTTAATCCTATTGATTATATTGTACAGGGATATCGAGATTGCTTTTTCTTTCATCAAGGATTGTTATCGTTTGGATATCAAGGATTAATTTTCTGGGGTATTACAATCTTGCTTCTTATTGTAGGAAGTTATATGATGTATAAGTTTAAACATAAGTTTATTGATTTGATGTAGAGGTGTTAAGATGAATCAAGAATATGCAATAGAATTTAATCATGTATCTAAAATATACACTTTAAAATCTAAAGATAAAAAACATAAAGAAGACCAGAGATTTTATGCTTTGAAAGATATTAATTTTAAAATACCGAAAGGGGAAGTTGTAGGCGTTTTGGGAACTAATGGTTCTGGTAAATCAACAATGTCAATTATTCTGGCAGGTATTAGTGAAATTGATGAAGGAGAAATGATTGTCAATGGTGAACAATCATTAATTGCCATTAATACAGGCTTAAATATGCAATTAACTGGTATGGAAAATATAGAATTAAAAGGAGCTTTATTAGGACTTTCTAAGAAAAGGATTCAAGAGATTAAAGATGGAGTCATAGCATTTGCAGAAATTGGTGATTTCTTATATCAGCCTGTAAAAAAATATTCTAGTGGTATGAAGTCTAGATTAGGTTTTTCTATTAATTTATGTTTGGATCCGGATATTTTAATTGTTGATGAAGCTTTATCTGTAGGGGATAAAGGATTTGCTCAAAAATGTATTAATCGTATGAATGATTTAAAAGACGAGGGAAAGACTATTATCTTTATATCACATACATTGCCACAAGTTCGCTCATTTTGTAATAAAGCAATGTGGATTGAGGGTGGAATGTTAAGAGAGTATGGTGATATTGATGAGGTTTGTGACCATTATGCTGAATATGTCGATTACTACAATGCATTGTCAAATGAAGATAAGAAAAAAGAACGTGATGATAAATTTAATAAAAGATTATTAAAAGATTATAAACCTAGTCTTTTTGATCGTATTTTTCATTTATAAACCTTAGTACTGACGTACTGAGGTTTTTTTAATATTGTATTAACATTTGTTTAATGATAAGTTCATATAGAATATTTATTTTAGATAGTAGGAAAGGAGTATGCAAATGGATGTAAAAATATCAATTATTATTCCAGTCTATAATGTTGAAGATTATTTGAAAGAATGTTTAGATAGTTTATTAAGACAAACTTTTACAGAATTTGAAATTATTTGTATTGATGATGGTTCAAGTGACAATTCATTAGATATTTTAAAAAAATATCAACTTCTTGATACACGAATCACGGTTTTAAATCAGCAACATCAGTTCGCTGGAACTGCTAGAAATAAAGGAATATCTTGTGCGAAAGGAGAATACTTATTATTTTTGGACGCTGATGACTTTTTTGAGAAAGATATGTTAGAGAAAATATATGAGCAAGGGAAAAAGACACAAGCACAAATTATTTTGTTTGATGCCAGAAAATATCATCAATTAACAAAGGAGTATGATGAAGTTACTTATTATTTACGTAATGAAATACTAAAAGATAAAGAAATATTTAATAGACATGATTTTCCAGATGATATATTGACTCTATCTAATCCGGCTCCCTGGACAAAATGTTTTTTAAAAAAATTTATCTTAGAAGAAAAATTGCTTTTTCAAAATTTAGCAAATACAAATGATGCTTATTTTACAATAAGTGCAATGGCTATTGCTGATAGAATTACATGGATTGATACTAAACTTGTTAATTATCGTATAGGGTTACTTCAAAATACACAAAGCCATAAAGAAAAAAATCCGTTATGTTTTATTGATGCCTATAGAGCTATTTATGATGAATTGAACAAAAGAGGAATTTATCATGAAGTAGAACGTTCTTTTGTAAAGGTAGCATTATCATCTACAGTATATTGTATGAATTCAATTCATGATGAGAAGGTCAAAAAAGAAATTATCTATGCATTACAAGACAACAAGTTTTCAGATATGAATCTCTTAAATTATCCAGAAGACTTTTACTTAAATAAACGTGATTATAATAGTGTTAGGGGATATAATTGTATATATAAAGAGTATCAAATTATGGAGAAGAATAAACAGATTTGTGATGAATATGAAGTTACTATTAAAGCAGATTTACATCAACAACCCTTTGTATCAGTTATTATTCCTATATATGATGTAGAAAAATATTTACCTGCATGTCTGGAAAGTATTGTTAATCAATCATTGAAGAACATTGAGATTATTTGTGTTATTGATGGTTCACCAGATCATTGTCAAAAAATTGTTGAGTCATATGCAACTTATGATGATAGAATAACGATGCTTGTACAAAGAAATATGGGGTTATCTGCATCTAGAAATCACGGATTTAAGGAAGCAAAAGGTGAATATGTTTATTTCATGGACAGTGATGATATTCTTGACTATAATGCTTTAAAAGAATTATATAATTTTTCAATGAAAGAAAATTTGGATTCTGTGTACTTTGATGCATCTTGCTTTGCTGATGATTTTAAACTAAACGAAAAAATTCTTGACCAATATCATAGAAAGTTCTCATATCCAAAAGTATGTATGGGTATAGAACTTTTTAGAAAGATGAATGAAAATGATGAATATAGGGTTTCTGCTTGTCTACAATTCAATAAACGACAACATATATTAAATCAACATGTTCTTTTCCATGAAGGAGTTCTACATGAAGATAATGCCTTTACAACAATTAATTTAATAACTGCTAAAAAAGTCGGTTATATACATAAGGATTATTTTCATCGAAGATATCGTGAAAATTCTATAATGACAAAAAAAGAAAACTTTCAAAATGTTTATGGGTATTATATTGCTTTTAAAGATGTTTATCAATTTATTCAAGATTTAGATTGGATATATAAAAGTGAAAATCAAATAATATTTGATTGGTTATTACGCATACTAACAAATGCAAGAGATATATTTGCACGTTTAGATGATGCAGAGAAAAGTTCATATCTTGGATTGGATTTTACTGAAAAAAATGATTTTAGAATTTTAGTAAGTACACCTGGTTATGTGAAAAGTGAACTTATATTTAAACAACAAAGATTACAGCAAACATTTGATGAAAAATATGAACGTGGGTTAATCATTAAAGAATTACGAACAGAAAACAAGCAATTAAAAAAATCAATTAATCGATTAAAACCTTCTACTTGGATTAAATACATTAAAAGGCATATACGTATAAAATGAATATAAATTAATATGTGCTTAACCTTAATTTAATATATTTTTAATAGTGATTGACTTTAAATAGTTTAAAGGTTAAAATATGAAATGTGTTGTACTAAATGGAGGAAAAAAAATATGATTTATGCAGAAATTTTAGCTGGTGGAAAAGGAACAAGAATGGGTAATACAGAATTACCTAAACAGTTTTTAAAATTAGGACATAAGCCTATATTTATCCATACAGTTGAGCAGTTTATTTTAAATAAAAGAATTGAAAAAATTCTTATTTGTTGTCCTGAACAATGGATGTCTTATACAAAAGATACACTAAAAAAGTATGAAGTCAAATCTGATAAAGTTATTGTTGTTGCAGGTGGATCTACGCGTAATGATACTATTATGAATGGTATTCGATATATAGAAGAAAACATAGGATTAAATGATGATGATATCATTATTACACATGATGCTGTTAGACCATTTTTAACACAGAGAATTATTGATGATAATATTGATGGTGCTTTGGAATATGGTGCTGTAGATACAGTTGTTGAAGCTTTTGATACGATTGTTCACTCTGTTGATGGAAAAGTGATAACTGATATTCCAATTAGAAGTGAGATGTATCAGGGACAGACACCACAATCATTTAATATCAAATTATTAAAAGATTTATTCTTATCATTAACAGATGATGAAAAAAACATCTTAACTGATGCATGTAAAGCACTAGTTATTAAGGGTACACCAGTTCATCTTGTAAGAGGTGAAGTTTACAATATGAAAATCACAACTCAGCATGATTTAAAAGTCGCTAATGGTTTAGTGGAAGGTGACAAATAATGATTAATCAAGCGTATAGATTAATAGCTCCTAAACAAATTCGTGCAGATTTTGTTGATTTAAAAATGGATGATGAGAATATTATTGTTAGACCAACTTATCTTTCTATTTGTGCGGCAGATCAAAGATATTATACTGGAAGTCGTGGACGAGTAATAATGAAGCAAAAATTACCTATGGCATTGATTCATGAGTCAGTTGGTGAAGTTGTTTATGATCCAAAGGGTGAATATAAAGTTGGGACTAATGTAGTAATGATACCCAATACACCTATGGAGAAAGATGATATCATTAAGGAAAATTATTTACGTTCTAGTCAATTTAGAGCCAGTGGTTTTGATGGTTTTATGCAAAATGTTGTAAGTATGCGTAGGGATTTGATTATACCTTTTAAAATGGAACCTAGAGTAGCAGTTTTGCTTGAATTAACAAGTGTTGTCATGAATGCGGTGGAAAATTTTAAAAAAATTTCTAATGAACGAAAAAATGTTATTGGTATATGGGGAAATGGAAATTTAGGATTTATTTCTGCATTAGTTCTAAAGAAAACTTATCCTGACACAAAAATTATTGTATTTGGTGTTGAAGAACATAAGATGGCTTATTTTTCATTTGTAGATGATACATATTTGATTAATAATATTCCAAGTGACTTAAAAGTTGATCATGCATTTGAGTGTGTTGGTGGACGAGGAAGTGAAGCTGCAATCAATCAAATCATTGATTATATTCAGCCTCAAGGTACGATTTCACTTATGGGAGTAAGTGAAACACCGGTAGGGATTAATACAAGAATGGTTTTAGAAAAAGGTTTGACACTTTTAGGTAATAGTCGCAGCAATTATGATGATTTTAAGAAATCTGTCGAATTAATGGAAACTTATCCAGATGTTTGTGAATATCTTTCTACAATTATCTCAGAAGAAGTTGTTGTTCAATCCATAAAAGATATGCATAAAGCTTTTGAAGATGATTTAAATAATGATTTCAAAACAGTTATGAAATGGGACATTTAAGACAAGATTTTTATCTTGTCTTTATTTTTATAGAATTATATATCAAATATCATAATTTAAGAACATATGTTCATTTTTAAAAAGTATTTATAGATGTAAATATGTAATCTCATAACATAAGGAGGATTTAAAAGTGAGTGACTTTAAATATCTAGTTACAGTTATTATACCAGTATATAATACACAAGATTATATAGAAGAATGTGTACTATCAATCGAAAATCAAAAGATGGATGTTTCTAAGATTGAAGTATTATTAATAAATGATGGCTCAAAGGATCAAAGTGGAAATATTTGTGAAAATCTTTCTAAAAAATATGCAAATATTACTTATATCTGTAAAGATAATTCTGGAGTTTCAGATACACGAAATATTGGTATTCAAAGAGCACGTGGAAAATATATAATGCTTCTTGATTCAGATGATTATCTAGATAATAAAAGTATTAAAAATTTAGTAGATTTCTTTGATAAACATTATAATGAAGTAGATTTAATTACATATCCAATTTATTGGGATCGTAATGGTAAAATATCATTACATGGACGTTACAGTTCAAAAAACTATGATAAAGGAACTGGAATATATGATTTAAATCAATATCCGCATTTAAATCAATCTACTGTGAATATAATGTTTAAAAATGAATTTGCGAATAATCAATTGTATGATACTACTATGAAATTATCCGAAGATCAAAATTTTGATACTGCATTGTTAATGAAAAAAAATAAGATTGGATTTGTAGAGAAAGCAAAGTATTTCTATAGAAGACATGGAGCCAGTGTTTCTCAGACTCGAAATAATCCTTATTATTGCTTTGAAGATATTATGACATATAATGAATGCTTATTATCACGATATAGTAAAAATGGAGTTGTTCCAAAGTATGTTCAAACTCTCATTATTAATACTTTTAATTGGCGTGTCAAAAGTGATATGTTATTGCCATATCATTATGAAAGTGAGTTGTTTGATAGTGCAAAAGAAAGAATTAAAAATATTTTAAAGCAAATTGATAATGATGTTATTATCAATCATTCAAATTGTGATAAATATGTAAAATTATATTTTTTAACGCAGAAGGGTGAATTTGTTTCTTATAATATTAACAATGATGGATATAAGATTTTTTGTCAAGATATTACTATGTATGAAGATCAAACAATTGATTGCTATCTTTATAAAGTAAGACCTTGTAATCATGAAATATCTATATTTGCATCGTTTGAATCACCACTTTTAGAATTAACTCCCGTTAATGAATATATAGTTCGTGGTATCTATAAAAATGGAGAAAAATTTGAAGAAAGATATTCATTAGATGTGTCAAATGTTCCTTTTAGAAATACAAAAATGAAAACTGCACATACTTTCCCTTTTACATATACATTTGATCCTACAAAAGTAAAAAAATTCTCTTTCTACATTCATATTAATGGATATGATTTGACTTTTAAACCGATTTATATTAAGTTCTCTGGATTTGTTAAGAAATTCCATAGAAATGCTATAACAATCAATGGAACTAGATTGTCATATAGCAATCATAGTTTTAAGGTTTCGCATCAAAATTTAATTAAAGATATTTTTGATATTTTAAGAACAATGTGGTTTTATCCTAGAAAACATATATTTGCTATACAATATTTTAGATTGAAAGCCAAAACTAACAGAAAAATATGGTTATATTATGATTCAGCAGGAGTATTAGATAATGGATATTTTCAATTTATCCATGATTTTGTAAAAAATGATGGAATTGAACGTTATTATATCATGGACGGAGATAACAGTGATTTACTGAGTAAATTTACATTAGAGCAACAAGAAAATATAGTACGTTATAAATCAAAAAAACATAAGGATTTATTTTTAAAAAGTAGTAAAATATTTATTTCTTTTAGCTCATTATCTATCTATTCACCGTTTAAAGAGTTTGCATGGTATAGTGATGTTACACACTATGAATTAATTTATCTTCAACATGGAATATTACATGCTACATTACAAAATTTGTATGCAAAAGAGTTTACTGAAATTGATAAATTTGTTATATCATCAAATTTTGAAAAAGAAAATTTGAAACAGAATTATGATTACTTGGATAATGATTTTATTATTTCAGGTATGCCAAGAATGACAAAGTTTAACCAAGGAAATACGAAAAATAAAATTCTTTTTGCTCCTTCTTGGAGACAGTATTTAATAGGACAACTAGTTAATAATCGTAGAGCACTAAAGACTCAAGAATTTCTTGCTTCTGATTTTTATAATCAAATTTATCAATTTTTAAATTCAAAAGATCTAAAAGAAATATTAGAGGATAATGATTTGTATTTAGATTTTCAATTGCATCCAATCTTTAAACCATATCAAAAGTATTTTGATTTAGATAAAAATGAAAGAGTAAATTTTAATTTTGAAAAGCATAGTTTAGATGAATATAAAATATTTATAACAGATTTTTCTTCTTATCAATTTGACTATATTCAATTAGTAAGACCTATTGTTTACTTTTTGCCTGATTCTAAGGAATTTAAAGCAGGTTTACATTCTTATCGTTCATTAGATTTGAAATATGAAAATGCTTTTGGTCCACTTTGTTTTAATAGTAATCAGATGATTAAAGAAATAAAGAACATTATTGAACATAAATATATTGTTGCAGAACCTTACTGTACACGTATGCAGGAATTTTTTACTGTTTCAGATAATCCGGCGGAAACAATATATAATAGCATCATTGATATTTAGGTTATTAGTAAAATGAGTTCGAGAGATATAAATATAGATTTGCTTAGAATATGTTCTTGTTTTATGGTTATTATTCTTCATGTTTCTGGACAAAATTGGCGATTAGTCAATGTACATAGTATGGAATGGTTTGTATTTAATGCATATGATAGTGCGGTTCGAAGTTGTGTTCCTTTATTCTTTATGATTAGTGGTTATTTGTTTTTATCTAAAGGTTATATGATTTCTATCAATCAATTATATAAGAGAAATATATTGAAAATAATAATTTTGTATTTTGTATGGTCTTTTTTATATGCAGTATTTCGTGTTGATTTCACTGATATATCATTTGAAACATTAATATACGAAATACTGCAGTCAGAATTTCATTTGTGGTATTTACCTGCACTTATAAGTGTATATATAATGATTCCTTTATTATGGTGTATAGCTCATTATGAAGATGGAAAATATCTTAAATATACTTGTTACTTAGTTTTTATTATGGGAATATTGAAGATGACAGTAGAAACAGTTCCTTTTTTACCTGAAATTTTTAATGAATTTTTAACTAGTTTTTCTTTAAATATTAGTATTTATTGTGGATATTTTTTGATAGGGTACTATATTAAGATGACCAGAGAGAAATGGATACATATTAAAATGAAAATATTATTATCGGTGTTTTTGCTTATTGAGTTATTGGGAATTATTTTAACGTTAGGAATTTCATGGTGGACGAATGAGCCAATTTCTTTCTTATATAATAATCAAACATTGTTTCCTGCAATTCAAGCTATAATTCTTATGATAATTTTTCTTAAATTTAAAGTTGATAGTTTTTTGAATCATAAAAGAAATATTATTATAAAAATATCACGTTATACTCTATTTATTTACTTATTTCATCCTTTTGTTATAAATTTTTTAGATAATAATTTAAGAATAAATTCTTTATCTTTGAATGAATGGGTATCAGTACCACTAATATCCATGATAGTAGTTATTATTTGTCTGTTATTTGCGTTTGTTTTATCACATATACCTATTGTAAAGAAATGGATTATATAAGGAGAATGAAAATGATTATATTTTTAGTATTTTTATGTTTTATCATGATTTGTTCCTGCAAATTTTGTTTTCCAAATTTAGATAGTAAATATCTTTCAAAAGAATATACACAGGCTATAAAGGGAATTTTTGTTATTATTGTATTTTTAAGCCATGTAAGAACTTATGTAGATTTTAATGGTGCTGGTGATATTTTTGTTATTCAAATACTGAATTATTTTGGACAATTGATGGTAGCATTGTTTTTGTTTTATTCAGGTTATGGTATATATGAATCTATTAAGTATAGGGGGCAAAAATACATTGATTTATTGCCTAAAAATCGTATAGGTAAAACTTTTTTTGATTTTGCTTTAGCTATTATATTGTTTTTAATTATTGATCTTATTATAGGGAAGAATTATTCAATTTCTACTATTTTGTTATCTTTTACTGGTTGGACAAGTATTGGTAATAGTGCTTGGTATATGTTTGCTATATTTACTTTATACATTGTTACATATATATGTTTTAAAATGTTGAAAAATAAAAGATTTTTATCTATTTTGCTTATTACAATATTATCTTTATGCTATATATATATTATGTCTTTATTGAGAGATAATTATTGGAGTAGTACATATTTGTGTTATGTTGCTGGTATGTGGTATTCTTATTTTAAAGAAAAGATAGATTGTTTTTTTAGTAGAAATCAAAAAATCTATTATATAGTAACTTTGTTAATAGTATTTATGTATATTTATTTCTTTCAATATAGATACACAAGATTAATGATGTTTAATTTTGTTTCAATATTATTTTGCCTTTCTATTGTTTTATTATCATTTAAGATATCTTTTCAAAGCCAATTGTTAAAGTGGTTTGGAAATCATTTATTTTGGATATATATTCTTCAAAGAATTCCAATGATTTTATTGCAATATTTTCATATTGAGCAATATGATTCCTATCTGTATTTGAGTTTGTGTTTTGTTATTACAGTGATTTTTGCGCATTATACTAATATTTTTTCAGGTTATTTAAAAAATAAGATATGGAAATAACTGTGTTAAAGGAAGTGTGAGAGTATGAAGAAAATTAAAAGAAAAATAAAAATATTAATATGCATTATCTTAAACAGGATATTCATTTTAATTTTTCCACTTCAAAAAAATAAAGTGACATTTTTATCAGATGTCAGAAAGGTCATGGGTGGAAATCTGGAATGTGTATATGAGTATCTTGATGATTGTCAGTATAAAAAAATTATTGCTTTAAAAGGTGATCATAGAGATAAGAGAGGGTTTATAAAAAAAATTAAATTAATATATCATTTAAGTACTTCACATTATATTCTTTTAGATGATTTGTCTAGAGAATGTAATTATTTAAAGGTTCGTAAAAATCAAGAAGTTGTTCAATTATGGCATGGAGCAGGTGCTTTTAAAAAGTTTGGTTGGTCCAGATCAAATACTGGAGAGGATGTGGGTCCCATTCATAAAGGATATCGTACTTACACAAAAGCTATTGTCAGTAGTGATGATATTAGAAGTTGCTATGCTGAAGCTTTTCATATGGATATCTCTCAAATAAAGGCGACTGGTTTTCCCCGCACAGATATGTTTTTTAATGATCAATATAAAGAAAATATAAAAAAAAGTTTTTATCAACGACATCCACGTTATCAAGGGAAAAAAATCATTTTATTTGCACCTACTTATAGAGGTGCTCCTGTTTCTAAAGCAACTTATGATTTTTCTAAAATTGATTTTCAACAAATATATGAAACATTCCATGAAGACTATATATGTATATTAAAATGGCATCCTGCATTGTATAATAATATTCAAAGAGGATATGTAGAAATGCCAGATTTATCACAATACAATCATTTTTATAAAGATTTTTCTAATTATCGTGATATTAATGATTTGTTGATTGTTAGTGATATTTTAATTACTGATTATTCATCTGTTATTTTTGATTACTATTTTACACATAAACCTATTATTTATTTTGCTTATGATTTAGATGAATATACAGGTTATGGTGGTAGAGGACTCTATTTTGATTTTTATGACTATGTCTATGGAGCCATTGCAACAACGACCTCTCAATTAATAGAAGATATTCAAAAGAGAGAAATGTATGATGAAAAACGACAGGTTTTTTATCAAAAGTTTTTAAGTGCCTGTGATGGGCAATCTACAAAAAAATCATGTGAATGGATTTTTAAGGAGTCAGCATAAGCAAGACTCCTTTTTTAATCTCTAAAATATAAATCTCTTGTGTAAACTTTCTCAATGACTTCATCAATTTCATGAGTATAACGATTTGCTAAGATAATATCACTTTGTGTTTTGAATGCTTCTAAATCATTAACAAGTTTCATATCTTCATAGCTATCTTGATTTAAAGTAGGTTCATAAATAATAATCTCAACCCCTTGTTTTTTGATCATATTCATAACATCTAAAATAGCACTTGCTCTAAAGTTATCGCTATTCGCTTTCATTGTTAAGCGATAAATACCGACAGTATGAGGATGTTTGTCTAAAATCATTTGTGCAATATGTTTTTTTCTTGTCATATTAGAATCTACAATAGCTTTGATAATATCATTTGGAACACCTTCATAATTTGCTTTTAATTGTTTTGTATCTTTAGGTAAGCAATATCCTCCATATCCAAAAGAAGGATTGTTATAATGCATTCCAATACGTGGGTCCAAACAAACACCTTCAATAATTTGTTTCGTATTCAGATTCTTAATTTCACAATAAGTATCTAGCTCATTAAAATAAGCGACTCTTAAAGCAAGGTACGTATTTGCAAAAAGCTTTATAGCTTCAGCTTCTGTAGGATTTGTAAATAATAATGGAATATCTTGCTTCATAGCACATTCCTTAAGCATTGATGCAAAAACATGAGCACGTGAACTATTTTCTCCTACAATAATACGTGAAGGATATAAATTATCATATAATGCTTTTCCTTCTCTTAAAAATTCAGGGGAAAAGATAATACGATCAGTATGGAATCTCTCATTGATACTTTTTGTATAACCAACAGGAATTGTTGATTTAATGATGATGGTTGCATAATCATTATATTTCATGATTTCTGTAATGACAGATTCTACAGCACTTGTATCAAATTGATGAGATTCATCATCATAATTTGTTGGAGCAGCTACAATGACGTAGTCAGCATCTTGATATGCCTCTTTACCTATACAGGTTGGCGTTAATTGAAGCTCCTTATGAGCTAAAAAGTCTTCAATTTCTTGATCTTTAATTGGAGATTTTTTATTTTTAATGAGTTTAATTTTTTCGGGAACAATATCTATAGCTGTCACTTCATATTTTTGAGCGAGTAGACAAGCAAGACTTAAACCAACATATCCCAATCCAGCAACTGTAATTTTCATAATCTACCTCTTTTCTTTTTTTAGTTTAAACAATTAAAAATCTTTGTAAAGGCTTTTAACAAGACTTTAACATGACTTTACAAAAACTTAATTTAATACTTTATTCTAGAAATGAAGTTTAAAATAGTCAAAGAATAAATGTGAAAAGATGATTTGTTTTTAACATACCATTAACATAAACTTAATTTGATTTGGTAGTTTCAAAAGCATAAAAAAGAGTATATTACTGATATAATGTCAAGAAGGTGAATTTTATGCTCAAACGTAAGGCGTATCTTCAAGTTTTAAGTGTTCTTTCATGTTTTGCTGTTATTTTCTTACATGTTAATCACTGTTTTTGGGATTTTGGTTATGAAGATTATTGGATATTAGCTAATTTTATTGAAAGTATCATGTATTTTGCTGTTCCAGTTTTCTTTATGATAACAGGTGCGACATTATTAAATTATCGAAAAAGGTATTCTACAAAAAAATATTTTCAAAAACGTATTCATAAAGTTGTTATTCCATATGTCATATGGTCAATAATAGGAATACTATTTATGTTGGCATATCGAAGAATAGCTTTGGAAGATATCAGTTTAAAGATGATTGTTGATACTTTCATGAATGGCAATGTAGTCACTGTTTACTGGTATTTTATTCCATTATTTGCAGTTTATTTAAGTATACCTGTTCTATCTTCAATTGAAGAAAATCAACAACAAAATATTTTTGGATATATGATTATTATTTCTTTTATGACAGTGTCTTTATTACCATTAGTCTTTAAATTGATAGATATTCCTTATAATGGTTCTTTACAATTTCCGGTTGGAATGAATCATATTATTTTTGTATTAATTGGTTATTATGTTGATCATTATGAATTATCTAAAAAACAAAGAATGATGATTTATGTATTAGGAATTTTAGGATTTTTAGCTCACTGGTTAGGAACGTGGTATGCTTCTTATCAAATAGGTGAAGTCAGTCGTTTATGGAAAGGATATACGAATGCACCATCAGTGCTTTATTCTTCAGCTATTTTTGTTTTCTTTAAATATTTTCCAAACAAATCAATAATGAATGTTTTGGAAAAAGTAAGTTCTTACTTTAAAAATGTGACATTTGGAACATACCTTATTCATTGGTATATTATTCAAATGATTTTGACCATATTACCCATTTCACAACGTCAAGTTATATATCGTATTATAGGGCCATTTGTGATTATGATTATTTGTTCTATGATTATAAAAACGATGCAAAAAATACCAATGATTAAAAATAGCGTACCTAAATAAAAGAAAGGATGAGAATGATGAAGTACGATTATTTAATAGTAGGAAGTGGATTGTTTGGCAGTATCTTTGCCTGTGAAGCTAATAAGAAAGGAAAGACATGTCTTGTTATTGATAAAAGAAGTCATGTTGGTGGAAATATTTATACTCAAGAAGTGGAAGGCATCAATGTACATAAGTATGGAGCTCATATTTTCCATACTTCAAATAAAGAAGTTTGGGATTATATTCAGCAGTTTGCACAGTTTAATAGATACACAAATTCACCTATTGCCAATTATAAAGGTGAAATCTACAACATGCCTTTTAATATGAATACTTTCAATAAGTTATGGGGTGTTGTCACACCTGAACAGGCTAAGGAAAAGATTGATGAACAGATTAAAGAATCAGGAATTACTGAACCTCAAAATCTTGAAGAACAGGCTATTTCATTAGTTGGAAAGGATATCTATGAAAAGCTTGTTAAAGGCTATACACAAAAGCAATGGGGTCGACCATGCAACGAGTTACCTTCATTTATTATCAAGAGATTACCGGTTAGATTTACATATGATAATAACTATTTTAACGATTTGTATCAAGGTATCCCTATCGGTGGATATACACAAATTATTGAAAAAATGCTTGAAGGAATTGATGTCAAAGTCAACTGTGACTTCTTTGAACATCGTAAAGAGTTAGAAGAAATAGCAGATAAGATAGTCTTTACGGGAATGATCGATCAGTATTATGACTATTGTTATGGAGAACTGGAATATCGTAGTTTAAGATTTGAAGAAGAAATTTTAGATACAGATAACTATCAAGGAAATGCCGTTGTCAACTATAACGAATATGAAGTACCTTATACAAGAATTATAGAACATAAGCATTTTGAATATGGAACACAACCTAAAACAGTGATTACAAAAGAATATCCAGCTTCATGGCATAAAGGTGATGAACCTTATTATCCAATGAATGATGAAAAGAACAATGCTTTATATGAAAAATACAAAGCATTGGCACAGAAGGAAGATAAGGTTATCTTTGGAGGCAGATTAGGTATGTATAAATATTTTGATATGCATCATGTTATTGAAGAAGCATTAAAATGTGTAAAAAAGGAAATGATATCATTGAGGTGTAAAGGATGAGTGATATTAAAGTTTCGGTGATTATACCGGTTTATAATGGAGGTCAAGCATTTAAGAAATGTCTTTATGATGTTATGAATCAAACTTTAAAAGACATAGAAATCATTTGTGTAGATGATGGTTCAACGGATGAATCAGCTCAAATTATATCACAGGCTGCTTTAGAAGATTCAAGAATTCAATATGTTTATCAAAATAATCAGGGAGCTGCAGTTGCAAGAAATAAAGGTATGGAATATGCGACTGGTGAATATGTATCTTTTCTTGATGCAGATGATTTTTATGAAGCTGAAATGTTAGAAAAAGCTTATATAAATAGTGTGAAACATGATGTTGATATATGTATTTTTAGAGGAAATAAATATGATGCTTCTTCTCACCAGTATTTATCAATGGATTATGCTTTACGTTTTCACGAAATTCCATGTAATCCATTTACTTATAAAGATATCTCGGACAATGTTTTTCATTTTTGTGTAGGATGGGCATGGGATAAACTTTATCGTAGACAGTTTATTATTGATGAGAAATTATCTTTTCAAAATTTGAGAACATCAAATGATTTGTTTTTTGTTTTTTCTTCACTTGTTAAAGCAAAAAAAATTTATGCATTAAATGAACTTTTAATTCATCATCGTGTCAATGATTCTTTATCGCTTTCCGTAACAAGGGAAAAATCATGGAATTGTTTTTATTTGGCAGCGAATGCTTTGAAACAAGAATTGGAACGTATCGGTAAATATCATGAGGTTGAAAAGTCTTTTGTGAATTGGTATGTACATTTTAGTTTTTGGAATCTTGATACTATTGAAGGAGATGCTTATAAGAAAGTCTATGAACTGATCAAGTATGAAATCCTTCCTTCACTTCATCTTGAACAATATCCAGCTGGTTTTTTATCAACCAATTATGTAAAACGTGTTTTCGATGTTCAATCTTATGATTGTGATGAATATGTGTATGAACAATTTTTTAAATTAAGAAAAAAGGCAAAACAAAAAAGTGATGATGGAGCTAAACGAATTAAAAATTCTAAGACATATAAAGTAGGAAAGATTGTATTGTTTATTCCATTGCACATAAAGAAATGGTTGAAAAGGAGAACGAAATAATGGCTAAAGTATCAATTATTGTACCTATTTATAATGTTGAACAATATTTAGTTGAATGTATGGAAAGTATTGTTCATCAGACTTTGAAGGATATAGAAATTATATGTGTTAATGATGGTTCAACAGATAATTCATTAAAAATAGTTCAAGATTATGCTCAAAAAGATAATCGTATTGTGATTATTGATAAGCAAAATGAAGGTTATGGTAAAGGAATGAATGATGGTCTTGATAAGGCAACAGGAGAATATGTTGGAATTGTTGAGCCAGATGATTATGTAGACTTACATATGTATGAAGACTTATATAAAATTGCTCATGAAAATGATCTTGATGTGATTAAAGCTGATTTTTATCGTTTTGTATATAAGAATGGAACTCTTATAGCAACTTATAATCAGTTATCTAAAGATGGAACAGGTTATAACCAGATTGTTAATCCTAAAGAGCATCCACAAGTTTTTCGATATATTCTCAATACATGGAGTGGGATTTATAAACGAGAAATGCTTGAAAAATATCATATCAGACATAATACAACACCGGGAGCTTCGTTTCAAGATAATGGATTCTGGTTTCAAACGTTTGCATGGGCTGAAAGAATGTATTTTGTGAATAGACCATATTATATGAATCGTCGAGATAACCCTAATTCTTCTGTAAACAGCAAATCAAAAGTTTATTGTATGAATGAAGAATATCAATTTATTCATGAATTTTTAGATAGAAATCCACAGTTAAAAGAATACTTTATTTATGAATATTCCTTAAAACGTGTCAGAAATTATTTTTGGAATTATGGACGTATCGCAAAAGAATTCCGTCTAGAATATTTATATCAACTTTCAAAAGAATTTAAAGAAGCGATGAACTTAAAAGAAATGCGTGAAGAAGATTTTACGAAGTTAGAATGGCAAAAAATAACACGTATTATCGAAAATCCTAAAGCTGCTTATAAATGGATGAATACAAGTGCACGTATTCGAAAAACAAAAAATTTCATCAAAAGACGTATTAGAAATGTAAAGAAAATATTACATATTTAAAGAAGATGAAAAGGAGGATTTATCGGTGAATCAAATTAAAGTCAGTGTGATTGTTCCGGTGTATAATGCTCAGCAATATTTAAAGGATACTTTAGATACTATTCTTGGACAATCTTTAAAATCAATTGAAATTATCTGTGTGGATGATGGTTCATCTGATGAATCTTTATCCATATTAAAAGATTATCAAAATAAAGATTCTCGATTAATTGTATTAACACAACAAAATCAATATGCTGGTGTTGCGAGAAATAATGGGTTGAATATTGCTAGAGGGAAGTATGTAGTGTTCTGGGATGCTGATGATTTATTTGAAAAGAATGCTCTTGAATGTATGTATAAAAAATGTGAAAAAGATCAGGCTGATTTATGTGTATGCGCAGCTAACCGATATGATTCATTGACTCAAACGATCATTAAGACAGGAACATATTTAAAAAAAGAGATGTTACCAGATCATATTCCTTTTTCTAAAAAGACCCATCCTCGTTATATCTTTAATTTTTCTACAAATGTTCCATGGAATAAGATGTGGAAAAGATCTTTTATAGAAAAACATCATTTAAGATTTCAAAATCTTAAACAAGCAAATGATACTTATTTTTCCATGATGTCTTATTTTTTGGCAGAGTGTATTACTGTTGTTGATAAACCATTAATGCATTATCGTATTAATAATACGCAAAGTTTAACGGGTAAAGCATCTTCTACAGTTTTTTGTAGTTATCAAGCTTATTATCAAGTATATCAAGATTTAAAAAATGATATTCATTTTACAACAGAAATTAAGCAGTCTTTTGACAATAGGCTTATTAATGGTATGCTGTATTCTTTAAAAACACAATCAATGGTGCAATCCTTTATGAAAATATATATCAAATTACAACAAAGTCTTATTCATGATTTTCAAATTTCACAACAATTAAATCAAGATTATTTCTATGTCAAAAAAGATTATCAAGACTTTAAAGATGTTATGACACTTACTCCACATCAGTTTTTACTAACACAATATCAAATGACTAATCAACATATATATACACGAGGTCATGGCTTTTTATATCGTATTTATTATGCCCTTTATTATTCAAGGATATGGAAGCTTTGTATGAAATTAAAAGAAAATCTCAAAAAGTTATAGGTTATGTGAAAATGACTTATAATTTTTTTATTTTTATGACAAGATATGTTATAATGCATAAAAGCAGGTGATGATTTTGAAAAGTTATATAAAAATGGTTTTACAAGTTCTTCGACGTTTAGATTATATACTTATATATATATGGTATAGAATGAGGTATGGAATAACACCAAGACAGGTTTTGTTTTTATCAGATTCTCGAAATACAATGACTGGTAATTTTAATTTTATTGAGAAGGCTTTGGATGAAAGTTATATTATCAAGAAACATTTATATGAATCAAGTTTGATGAAACATGATAAAAAATCAATCTGTAAAGATATGGCGACTTCTCAATATATTCTCATAGATGATTTTTATCCCATTATTTATCCTATACCTTTAAGAAAGCAGACAAAATTGATACAGGTTTGGCATGCGGTAGGAGCATTTAAAACGGTAGGTTTTGCTAGAAAACAAAACCATGATCGATTTTCTATGACACATCGTCATTATACAGATACGATTGTAAGTAGTGAAAGTATTAGAAAAGATTATGCAAAAGCTTTTCGTATGGATATTCAAGATGTTCATAGTTATGGAATTCCTAGAACAGATATTTTTTTTGACAAAGATTATAAAAAGCAAATCAAAAAAGATTTATATGATAAATATCCAATGTTAAAAGGGAAAAAGGTTATATTATTTGCTCCTACATTTAGAGGTAACGATATTCATAAGGCTTATTATGATTTTAGTCAAATACATTTTTCATCTTTACAACAATCATTAGGTGAAGATTATGTTTGTATTATCAAATTACATCCATTTATTAAAAACAAATATCAAGAAACTTTAGATCCTCAATTTTATATTGATTTGACTTCAATGCGTGAAATTAATGATTTATTGTTTATAACAGATATATTAATAACGGATTATTCATCTGTTATTTTTGAAGCATCATTACTTGATATTCAAACTATATTCTTTGCTTATGATTTACAAGAATATATTCAAGCACGAGATTTCTTTTATCCTTATGAAGAATATACTTATGGTCCAGTTGTTAAAAATCAAAAGGAACTAGAGAAGGCTATTTTAAATCCAAATGATTATTCTCAAAAAAAGGAAAAATTTCAGAAAAAATTTATGTCATCTTGTGATGGAAAATCTACAAAGCGTTTTGTAGAACAATTATTAGGAGGAAAATCATGAGTATTATTGTTAATATTGGTATTTTTGGATTAAATATTTTGTATTTTTTTATGAAATGTTTACCAGTTCAAAATAAGATAACTTATATATCACGTCAAATGGATGTGACACCTTTGGATTTTCAAATGATCATAGATGAAACAAAAAAAATAACCCCAGATATTCAACATGTTGTTTTAGCAAAAATGTTAAAAAAAGGAATGAAAAATCATATTTTATATTGTTTTCATATGTTAAAACAAATGTATCATATAGCAACTTCTAAAATGGTTATTTTAGATACTTATTGCATTCCTGTATGTATATTAAAACAACGTTCAGACTTAGTTGTCATTCAAATTTGGCACGCTTTAGGTGCGTTTAAAAAATTTGGATATAGCATTTTAGACCAACCAGAAGGATCAAGTTCAAAGATTGCTCATTTAATGAGAATGCATAAAAATTATACTTATGTTTTTTCAAGCAGTGAATATACAAGACCTTTCTTTGCTGATGCATTTCATGTAGACTTATCTCAAGTCAAAGTCTTTCCTTTACCCAAAACAGATTTATTAGTTGATGAGAATCATAAACAGGTTATAAGCCAGAATATACTAGAAACTTATCCACAACTATGTCAGTCAGATAAAAAAATCATTGTTTATGCTCCTACTTTTAGAAAAGATGACCACGTACTCTATAACGCTATTAAAGAGCTTATTGATGTTATAGATTTTAATCAATATCATCTTGTATTAAAATTGCATCCATTAACAACATTTCATATTCATGATTCTAGAATTATCGAAGATCATCAATATACTTCTTTAGAATTTTTCCATGTTGCAAACTACATTATTACAGATTATTCGGCAGTTATATTTGAAGCCTCATTATTAAACAAACCTTTGTTTTTTTATGCATTTGATTATGAAGAATATATGAGAAAACGTAGCATGTATATTGATTATCTACATGATTTACCGGGAACTATTTTTCAAAGCCCAAAATCTCTTATAGAATCTTTGAATCATCCACAAAGATATGATATTCAATCTTTTGCTCATAAGATGATTGCTAAACCTCAAACAACATATACACAAGATATTGTTCGTTTTATGATGGAACAGTGGAAATAAAGAATGCCTGTTTTGTGCATTCTTATTATTTTATGTCATCATATTTTTCTTATCTTATTCATATACTATTTGTATGATAGGAGGACAATATGAATAGGGGAGAAATATATTATGCAGATTTATCACCAGTCATTGGTAGTGAACAAGGTGGATATAGACCGGTTTTGATTTTACAGAATAATAAGGGTAATAAATATTCTACAACGGTTATCGTCGCACCTATTTCTTCAAGAATGACCAAAAATGATTTACCAACACATGTCATCATTGAAACACCTTTTTTAGAAAAGAAGTCTGTGATTCTTCTAGAACAGATACGTACCATTGATAAAAAAAGAATAGATGAGCGTCTAGGAGTTTTATCTCAATCTTTTATGGAAAAGGTAAATCAGGCGATTAAAACAAGTTTAGACATTAAATAAGAGATATGATATAATGTTGGAAATTAAGGGGTGATAAAAATGAATATAAAAATGATAAAAGAAAGAGCCAGTCAAATTCAAAATATGAATAGAACTCAATATATGCGTATTTTGTTGATGATTGTTTTGCTTGAATTAATTCCAAATATTTTTAACATTGGAGAAGATATATTATCTCGTTTACTTTATTTAGTTATGAGTATTGCTTTTTTAACGGTTTCACATGGTTATATTGTGAGTTCATTAAAAATGGTAAGAAATCAATCTCAGTCATTAAAAGATGATGATGCTTTTGTAGGATTCAAACGTTTTAAAGAATTGTTTTCTACATATATATTAATCAATATATTTATGATGGCTGTTTTATTTATTGTTGCTTATATTTTATTAGTGATTATAGGTGTATTTCTATCACAGTCGTTACAGGGAATTTCTGGTGAAATGCTTTTAACAGGAAATTATGCTTATATATTGTCATATATTCTCAAACATTCTCCACAAACATTATCAATGTTTGTACTCTGTTATTTTGTATTGTTGATTATTTTATTCTTTGTATCTTCATATCTTTTTGCAGCGCCTTATTTATTAGAAAGATTTCATATGAAAAATTTAAAAGCTATGAAAGCTTCATTTTCTTTAATGAAAGGACATATTTTTGAATATTTTAAATTATATCTTTCATTTTTTGGATGGATCTTTTTAATGGTTATTATTCAAAGTATTATTGCAGAACTATTGTCTTTTTTACCTGTTTTAGGTTCTTTAATAGCGGCAATTATTGCAGGAGTTATCAGTGTTTATAGCTATTTACCTCGTTTTCATTTAGCACAGGCGATTTTCTTTGAAGAACTGGCTTATCATCGCTATGAACAAACAAATACTTATAATGGAGATGAGCAATATGTTTAATCAACATTTTACAAGGAGAGTACCAACCCAAGCTAAGTGGATGTTTGTGCTTGTGATATTGCCTCTTTATGTTTATTGTGGTTCATTGATTTTAAGTGCTTTATTTAAATTTGTTATTATACAGTTTCAACTGGAATTTGATTATAATCAGATGAATGCCTATTTAAATTTGATCTTTGATGTCTTTTTATTAGGATTGGCAGGTTGGTTATTAAAAGATAGCATGTTAGAACAATGGCGAGATTTTAAAAAGAATTTAAAGCAGTATCTTATTGAGGGCTGTGTTATAGGTGTTTTGCTTATCTATGCATGTCAAATCATTGGTGGTTTAATCACAATGGCTTTAGGTGGAAATCAGGCAAGTGAAAATCAGCAATTTATTGAAACTATTACAACTTCTTATCCAGTTTTAATGATTTTTGTTTCTTGTGTTTTAGCACCTATTTTAGAAGAAATGTTATTTAGAGGTATTGTCTTTGGCTGGATTTATGAATGGAATCCCAAAATGGCTCATCTTATTTCATCATTTATATTTGGTTTTATTCATATTATGAGTGCTGTCTTTAATGGAAATACAGCAGAATGGATACAGATTTTTTCATATTGTTTTATGGGGTTTGTATTAAGTTATCTATATGAAAAAAACAATAATATTTATGTTCCTATTTTATCTCATATGATGAACAATATGATTTCTATGTGTATGCTTTTATTGTAATTGGGGATTTTTGTTGATCAAAGATCCTTTTTTTATAAAAAAAGAAACCTACAGGTTTCTAAATATAATAAATGAAAACACCAATACCTATACCTAAAAGCATACCACAGATGACATCACTTAAAAAATGAACAAAGAGATAAATTCTTGAAAGTCCTGTTAAAAAAGCAAAGAAATAGGCAAATACACCCCAGAAGGGGTAGAAAAGAAAGATAATCGTACTACATGCAAATGCAGAAGTGGTATGACTGGAAGGAAAAGAAGAATCATGAGGAGTTGGAACAAGCAATGGGATATGAGGATATAAATGGCAAGGACGGTGTCTTTGAACAAGTGATTTAATAGAAATTTGTCCAATCAGTGCTGAAGCAATCAAAGCAATGAGAAGATGGATTGACATTGAACGTGAAGCAGGGTTGATGAAAGTCATCAAAGCGACAAAAAGCCATATCATACCATAATTACCACAAAAACTGATCCACTTCATGAAATGATTGAGGATATGGTGATGATAAAGCTGAGTCATATAAAATGACAGTCGAAGATCATAGCGATGGATATTATGAAGAATGGTTTTCATTGTCAGAATCTCTCCTTAAAATATAAATAATGATTTTAATAAAACTCATGAGGATAATTTGAAAAATAAAGATATTAAAGAGTTGTATGCCATCTAAAGAAAACATTTGATTATTTATGAGGTAATCTTGATAATTTGGAATGATAGGAATTAGGGTATGTAAGCTATTAAAGAAAACTCTAAAACATGATTCAATCATAGCATAATATCCTTGAAAGATGACAGTAATAATCTGAAAAAACATGTTTGGATTTTCAAATTGAGGAAGTAATGCTATATAAATAATAATACCTACAAAAATAATTAAAAATGAAGTTGCAATAATATAAATAAAATTAAAAATAAAATCAATCCATGAAAAAGATGTTTCTTCATCGTATTCATCTTCATCCTCGTTTTCAATATGGTCTTGATTGTTTTCATCAATCAAAACATCCGTATCTTTCTTATGATTAATTTGAGATAATAATGCAGTTAATTCATCTTCTTCTTTTGAATTTAAAGAAGAAAATGATTTTTGTACAGGCTGCGTTTTATTTTCTTCTTGATCAATAAGGTTTTCTACTGGTTCTTTAGAAGGAGTATCATCAGGTTCATTTTCATCATCAAAACGAAAAGTTTTTCTGGAACGTGTTTTTTGCATATAGACACTGCCATCTTTGACAACAGGTTCATTTAAATGAGCTAAATGATATGCATAAGTCTGATTCACAATCTGATTTAATTGTGAATCATCTGGATAGTCTTCTTCCCATTTATTTTTGACAGAATCTAATTCTTTTTTTGACATATGTTTATGCATTCCTAGAAGTGATGAATACATATCCATTTCATTATATCTATCAAATAATAAAGTATTAAACACGTCAAAAAGATTATGACATGTCTGATAAGATGTTTCTTTTTCATAGCTACTGGCAGCTTTTAAATCTTCACAAAAAAGGATATTCATATGAAGCTGATAACTGGCTTTATTTAAAGCTTCAAATGAAGAAATAACTAAAGTCTTTTCAGGTTTGATTTGAAAATGTTGTAAAACATTTTCAAGCATTTCTTTACCGGGTAAAGGCATACTCACCATATCACTACCAATGATATAATCGACTTTTTGTCTTAAATGAGCCATTTCTAAATATTTGATGGCATCTTTATAACGATGTGTCGATATCACAGCAATAGGAATATTCTTTTGACGAAGATATTCTATCAGTTCTAAAAATCCTTCTTTAGGTTTGAGTCCTTTATATGTAAGATACTGCATCATTTCTCTTTCTATTTTAGCATTATAAAGTCCCTCGTTCATAATTTTAGCAACTGGGGTATCATTATACATTTCATACATATTACAAAGGTGATGATAAAAATCATCAAGTGAATAATCAAGATGATGACTTTCACAAAAATGGTGGGTGTAATTATATCTATATCGATTGAGGTTAAAAATAGTACCATCTAAAGGAACGATTACTAATTGAATATCTTGAATAGATTGCTTATACATTATTTCACCACCTTTATGTGTAACATTATATCAAATATTATGTAAATATTCCATTTAAATATCTTGATTTTTTATAAGCTTTAGTGTATTATATATAAGTCGATTATCTCTCCGTAGCTCAGCTGGCAGAGCATCTGACTCTTAATCAGAGGGTCCACGGTTCGATCCCGTGCGGGGAGACCATTTGAAGAAATGCGAAAAACGTTGATTTTATCGGTGTTTTTCGTTTTTTTATATAAATAAAACCATAAAAATGGGTATCCAAGTTTGCTGCTTTTTTGTGTTTTTTATCGACTTTTAAAGGGTCAAAAAAAGCAGCTAATTAATAACTTTTAGCTGCTTATCCTTGTTAATTTTTTTATTTATGTAATTGTTTAATTTTGTATCAGCTTCCATATTCTTTTGTCTTAGATGCGTATATATCTTTCTTGTCGTGGAAATATCAGCATGTCCCATTAATTTTTGCGTTTCAAGCTCGTTGACATCACTGTAGAAAAGATTTGTACTAAATTCGTGTCTAAGCATATGTGCAGTCAGTGTCGTTATTGTTTCTTCATCATAAAGATCACGTGATTTCTTTGATTTTTGAATCTTAGGCAATTCAACACCATCACATGGATTGAATGTTATGATTTTATTGATGATTGCAGCCTTGAATATCTGCTTTAAAGTCATATGGACCTTATGGCATTGATTAGGCTTGTCATAACATTCATTTAAACATTGTTGAACATCATCAGATGTAATTTCGCCGAGTTTCATATCAGCAAGATAATCAATATGATTATTAAGAACATTGAGATACATATCCTTAGTCTTTTCCTGCTTGTTTGATTTATATGCATAATACCATTTAACTGCATAGTCATCAAATAATATATTTTGACTCCACGTTTTAATTTTATCTGAACATCAATGTAGTTATTATTTAATTCTTCCAGTATATGCCCATAGACATAGATGATACCTTCAGGCGTATTTATAGATTTTCTATAACGCTCACCACTTCTTTTTTTTAAGTGATTTTCTTCCCATAAAGATTGGTTTAGATAATTCTTATGATAATCGTAAGAAGATTGCCAAGAAAAATGGTATTTCAAACTACTCTGGTACTGTCAGCCAAAATGAAAAATTATTATCTCTTTTAAAACAGGCTAAACTCAAAAAGGCATAAAAATGGTAAAGTTTATTTTCGTAAAAATTGCATATCGAGCACCTACAATTGATGGTGATCATATGCCATTGTGGCTTTATGATCGTCCATTATATGTAATTAAAGAAAAAGGAGACACTGTTGTTGTGAGATGCAACAATAACGAGTTTTACACATATGAAAGAGTATATAGAAAACACCTCTAGCCATTGTGGTTAGAGGTGTTTTTTTTATATAGTTTTTAATCTTTCTTTTAGAGCATCTTGAAGAATTTGTGAAAAGTTTAAATTTTTCTTTGTAGCTAAATCATTAAGCCAGTAAGGAATAGTTAATGTTTTTTTGACAGCTCTGTTATCAAATGATTTTAAATATTCATCAATATCAAGTTCAATCAATGCAATACATTCATTTTCTTTTGTTTTGATATTTTGCAATTGAGATGGTTCAGGTGCAGAGGCAAATAAGTCTTTCAGATAATCTTCTAAATAAAGTTCCATTGCTTCTTTTGCCATATCATATGCTTCCTCAAATGTAGATGCACAGCTTATACATCCGGGTAAATCTGGAAAAGTAATAGTGATACCATCATCATCTTGCAAAAATACTGCTGGATAAATTAATTTTTTTGACATATAAAGACCTCCGTTTATAAATATATGGGAAAGTAGGACTTATTTTTTAAGCCCTGTTTCCTTTAATATGGCTTGTTCAGTGCCTTTCGGCAAATCACCATTATGCATAGGGACAATAGTTGTTATATTGGTTTTAGAATTGTAAAGCTTGAGATGAGAACCTCTTTGAGCAACTTCTTTAAAACCATTCTTTTTAAGGAACTTAACCATTTCTCTTGCTGTCATTGGCAATTTAACATTCCTCCCTTACCACAATAATATTATAACACGTACAAATACGTACGTCAATAGAATTATACGTGTTTATGCGTATTATAATATTATTTAAGAATATAAAAAGGGTCAAAAAGGGTCAATAAAAAGAAAAAAACTTTATAAATAGGGAATATTTTTTAATAAAACAATGACTCTTAATCAGAGGGTCCACGGTTCGATCCCGTGCGGGGAGACCAGTAGAAAATAAAAGTCTGCATGTTATTGTGGACTTTTTTATTTATATTTTACATAAAATTAATATAAATTTCATATCGAAATGATTTTTATATATGTTATTTTTGTTAAAATAATAGTGGCTATTGCGTAAGTCATCTTAGTGTCAGTTCTGTTTATGCAATAGTTGAAATAAAGGTATACCTTATTTCGAATAATTCTCACTATCTCATGTTGTCAAAACCAATCTCTTAACACACAAAGACAACACATAAAAAATCAGATTTGTTCTGATTTTTTATTTTTTTACGCTCTTTTTAATAAAAATGTTGCTGCTATTATTACTTTTTTATTTTAACACCGTTTTTTAGGTGTTTATCCATTGTTTTAGAAGTTATCTATTTTTCATATATGCTATACTTTTCATAGAAGGATTGGCGATACTTATGATTAATGAAAAACAAGTTATTGATTTCTTAAAAACTAAAGATAAATCTTATATAGATTATTTGTTTTCATTATTGAATAATAATCTAAATAACACTGATTCATCTGATCAGGTTTGTCCTATCTGTGGATCAACACATGTCAAGAAAAACGGAAAAGATTCTAATGAGCGTCAGAGATATCTATGCAAAGAGTGTCATAGAACATTCAATGATAGAACCCATACACTTTTCAGTTGGTCGCATCTTACAATGGAGCAATGGATACTTTTTGTTGATCTGGAGATTTCTGAAATGAAACTGGAAGACGAAGCACATTTTCTTGGTGTCAGTACGACGACATGTTTTTACATGCGTCACAAGCTTTATCATGCTGCTACTGAAATCATCAATAATCAGATCCTTTCAGGAGAAATTGAAGTTGATACTCAATATCTGAGTATCAACCTGAAAGGAACAATGCCTCATAATATGCCAAGATATTCTAAAAAAAGGGGTGGACAATCTGCATTTAGGGGTATATCACATCATAAAGTCAGTGTGATATGTGCTGTTGATGAAAATGATCATATGATCATGAACATTACAGGACTTGGAAGCGAATCTTTTGAAAAATATATATCAAATGAAATGTATTTTGGCGATATTAAAGAAATCATTTCTGATTCAAAGTCATGCATACAGCAGCTTGCAAATCATCTTGGAACAACTAACAACAAAGTTCCGACCTCACCAACAGAAAAGAGATACCTGACTAGAGATGGTAAATCATTAGGTGTCATCAACGAAATGATGACTGAGGTAGCCGGTCTGATTATAAAGACAAAAGGCATAGGCACGAGATATTTGCAGGGATATCTGAACTTCAATATACTAAGAAAACAGATGAAGTACAGATACAAACGAAATGAGATGCCAGAAAAGATTATGAATTTATTGGTAGAAACATCATCATTTAGGAATATATCTGTATTGGCAACACCAATGCCAATATCTCTTAAAGAAGCTTATTATGAATATCGTTATGGAATATTTGCAGAATAAGCAAGTCACAGCAATAATTTTTTTAAAAAGAGCGTTTTTTTATTTGATTGTATTTACAATAAGAGAAAAGAGGTTTAAACTTATAGTTAGCAATATTTAACTTGAAAGAAGGAAATGATATGAAAAGATTTGGAAATGATGAATGTTGGTGTGGGAGTCATAAAAAATATAAAAAATGTCATGAAAAATTTGATGGAAGACTGCAATATTTAAAAAAACAGGGATATGTTATTCCAAAACGTGCAATGATTAAAAATGATAAGCAAATAGAAGGAATCAGACAGGCTGCCATTGTGAATAATGGGTTATTAGATTATATTGAAGAACATATTTGTGCAGGGATGACAACTCAGCAGATAGATGATATGACTGTTGAATATTTAAATAGTCATGATGCTTCTTCAGCTGATCTTCATTATGAAGGCTATCCTAAAAGTATTTGTACATCTGTTAATGATGAAGTCTGTCATGGGATTCCTAGTGATGATGTGATATTAAAGGATGGGGATATTATTAATGTTGACGCAACGACATGTTATAAAGGATATTATGCTGATGCCTCACGTATGTTCATGATCGGCAATGTCAGTGATGAAGCTAAACAGCTGGTTGCAGTTACACGTGAATGCTTATATAAGGGGATAGAATCTATTCAACCATTCAAAAGTACCATTAGTGATATTGGTAGAGCTATTGAAACGCATGCACATCAATATGGATATAGTGTTGTCAGAGAGTTTTGTGGACATGGTGTCGGTTTATCTATGCATGAAGATCCTTATGTACTTCACTTTGATCCACATTGTCCTACAACTGTGCTTGTGCCAGGTATGGTGATAACAATTGAACCGATGATTAATGCAGGAGAGCGCTTTATTCATATTGGCTCTAATGATTGGACAGCTTATACAGATGATGGCTCATTATCAGCCCAATGGGAACATACACTTTTAGTGACGGATACAGGAGTAGAAATTCTTTCTATGTAATATCGATTAATTTCGGTATTTTCTTTTTATGAAATTATGATTATCGTCAATTGAAAAAGGTGTAAAATATTTTTCATGAAATAGGCGAAGTCTAGAAGACCTCGCCCCTTCCCGAACCGTACGGGCACCTTTCAATGCATACGGCTCTCCATTTCTAAATGAGTTTTCGTTTTGTCATTTGATTGTATTCTAAAAGGTTTTGACTAACCTTTATAAAACATTCTCTGCATAAGCATATCTGCCTACGGTTTATTCTTATCATTTCTTTGATGATATGAGAATAAGGCATATGCAGTGAACTTATCCTTTTTCTATGAAACATGACATGATGTTGTGGATTGCCACATATGTAACAGTTTCTTTTGAGAGGATTCGTATCTCTATATCTGTATTCCACGTCCTGCTTGATTCTACGAAGCCACTGTGGGAAGAATGTTTTATCACGTTTGAATGAAGGATATAAAGCTAATCTGATTGTTTTAGCTTCTCCCCTGTCATTCATATACGAATAAATCAGTTGTGTATGATGTTTCTTAAAGACTTTCTTTATTGAAATATCACATTTACGTGCAATCGTATAGGCAATGGAATATTGAATGATGTACTGGATTCTATGCATGTCATAGTAGTTCCTGCAGCCCTGATTATTGTTGACCAGACCCCTGAGAACCTGATTACCATAGGTAATGATGTCTTCTATGGGTTTGCATAATAATCGTTTTATGGAAGCAGGATTTCCAGATGCATCACACATTCCGTTGTCATGCAGTTTGCGTATGAGTTTTTGTTTGTCAATGAAGATGTCAATGTTAGGGAAATCTCCTGCTGATGAGATATCCAAGAAAGTGTGCCTTTTCATTTTTTGCATGTGTGATAAGGGTCTTTTCTTCGCTGAGCCTGAGATGAAGTTCATCTTCAAGGAATTGTTTAATTTCCTGTTTGAGCTGTTGAGCATACGCTCTTGAAGAAATGGTTCCTATCAAGAAATCATCGGCATAGCGTACGTAATGTACCCTACGAAATGAAGAATCAAAGTTATCAACAGATGATGTTGACTTCAGTTCTTTTCTTAGTCTTTTGATTTCCTTGACATCGTGCACTGATATCGCTTTGTCAAGCTGATATCTTAGCCTGGCATATTCAGGATTCTGTCTGCGATGTTTTCCCATCGTATCGCGTTCGATAACTTCTTCCATGAATCTGTCCAGCTTATCCAGATAGATATTTGCAAGAATCGGACTGGCACAGGAACCCTGTGCATTGCCTTGTTTCGTTGAATGGAATTTGTGTTCCATGTCAAAATATCCAGCCTTAAGCAGTTTATTGATGAGGCGAATAAAGCGTTCATCATGAATTCTCTCACGAAGGATGGATTCTAGAATACGATGGTCGATTTCGTCAAAACATGCAGAGATGTCACCCTCAATGAACCAGACCGTAGAGCGCCAGGTTTCAACTTGAGCCAACGCACTATGTACACTGCGATTGGGACGGAAGCCATGGGAAAGGTTTGAGAATGTAGGTTCATAGATACATTCGAGTATGATATGAACGCATTCCTGTACCAGCTTGTCCTTTCCATTGGGAAAGCTAAGCTTACGCATTTTCCCATTTTTCTTGGGGATGTAAGTAATTCTGTTGGGCTGGGGCTGATAGCTTTCATCTCTAAAGGATGAAATCAATTCATCAATCCACTCCTCACAGAAACCATGAAGAGATGTTCCATCGCTGCCAGCAGTTTCAGCACCATCATTGGATTTGATACTGTTGTAGGCAATGTAGTAGAAATCTCTATCGTATAGAAGGCGATAGACATCCTTGTTGATGTAACAGTGATTCTGGCTGTTACGGGAACGAAAACCTTCTAGTTTCGTTAAAAGTTTTTGATGACTCATTCGGGTCAACTCCTTTCAAAAATAGAAATTAGAAACTGTCTCCTTTCACCATGTATTATCCATTACAGATAATCGTTGGGCTACTGTAGAGACTCTCTACCCGTGATGGTTAAAATAAAGAAAAACCAGAGCACTAGGGTATATCACGGTAACGCTTAATATAGTCACTCCATACTTAGGTATCCAATTGGTCTTTTAGGTTGATGATGTCAACTGTGCTAAACGGCCTGCTTATATTCAATCCCTTGAATATTGAATATACTGTTTAGAGACAGGAGTGGTTACCTGAATGTCTTCCTAAAACCACAAGACTTGGATTCAGCTCTGGAAGCTTTACCATATATGGCCTAGCTAGCCAGGCCACTCGTTCATAGAGAACTAATCCTGGCTTTACCGACATGCTTTGGTCCCCGTCGGGTTATCCCCTAAAGGTAAGTCGGTTGCTTTACATCGCAATGCAGGAGCGATGATTTCAAAAGAAATATATATTAAGCGCAAGAACGTGCGCACAAAGGGGAGGAAAATATATGAACTATAAAAAATATAGAAGATTTGAAACAATTAAATTGGCAGATCGTACATGGCCAGATCATGAAATTGAACAAGCGCCTATCTGGTGTTCGGTTGATTTACGTGATGGGAATCAAGCTTTAATTACACCAATGGATATTAATGAAAAAGTAGAAATGTTTCAAATGCTTGTTGATTTAGGCTTTAAAGAGATAGAAGTTGGTTTTCCATCATCATCACAGATTGAGTTTGACTTTTTAAGATTACTAATAGATAAAAATCTGATACCTGATGATGTGACAGTGCAGGTATTAACACAAGCGAGAGAACATTTGATTAAAAGAACATTTGAATCCTTAAAAGGATTAAAAAAGGCGATTGTGCATATTTATAATTCAACATCTATTTTACAAAGAGATGTTGTGTTTCATAAAAGTAAGGAAGAAATTAAGAAAATTGCTGTTGATGGAACAAAATTAGTCAAGGAGTTATCTCAGGATTTTGATGGAGAAGTTATTTTAGAATATTCGCCTGAAAGTTTTACTGGTACGGAAGTTGATTATGCGATGGAAGTCTGTGAAGCTGTTTTAGATACTTGGGGTGCTTCAAAAGAACATAAAGTGATTATTAATTTACCATCTACAGTTGAAATGGATACACCAAATGTATACGCCGATCAGATTGAATGGATGTGCCGTCATTTTAAAGATCGAGAAAGAGTTATTGTGAGTGTTCATCCACATAATGATAGAGGTTGTGGTGTGGCTTCTACTGAACTTGCTTTATTGGCAGGAGCTGATCGTGTTGAAGGAACATTGTTTGGAAATGGGGAAAGAACAGGAAATGTTGATATTGTGACATTGGCTTTAAATATGTTTACACATGGCATTGATCCAAAATTGGAATTAGGTCAAATGAATCAAATTAAAGATGTTTACGAAAAATGTACAAAAATGGAAATTCCACCAAGACAGCCATATGCTGGAGAACTTGTTTTTACTGCCTTTTCTGGCAGCCATCAAGATGCCATTAATAAAGGTATGTATGCTTATCATCAACGTGGAGATGGTATTTGGGAAGTCCCTTATTTACCAATTGATCCAGCTGACTTAAATCGTCAATATGAGCCAATTGTACGTATTAATTCACAATCAGGTAAAGGTGGAGTCGCATTTGTGATGGATACTGTCTTTGGTTATCATTTACCAAAAGCATTGCAGGCTGATTTTGCAAAAGCTATTCAAAATATTAGTGAAATTGAAGGAGAAGTTTCTCCAGAACGTATTTATGACACATTTAAAAAGGAATATATAGATTTGGAATATCCATATAAATTTATTAAACAGAGATTAATAGATATTAGTGATGAAGATAATGAGTATGAAAGACGCGCTGAAGTGACAATTGAAGATCATGGTGAAGTGAAAACTTTAATTGGATATGGCAATGGACCTATTGATGCAGTTAAGAACGCATTCAATGCCACAGATGATTTTCTATATACAGATTTAGTGGATTATAGTGAACATGCTTTAACATCTGGTTCAAATTCTAAAGCTGCTGCCTATGTCCAATTAAGACCACAAGGTGAAGAGCTTTGTGAATATGGGGTAGGAGTGCATTTGAATATTACAACAGCGACGATTAAAGCTATGATTTCAGCTATGAATCGTATTTATCAAAATATAAAAAAGGAAGGATAATTTATGGAAGAACTTATTTTATCAATTCTTGTACACAATAGTGCAGGGGTTCTGACACGTGTGAGTGGTTTGTTTTCAAGACGTGGCTATAACATTGATAGTTTAACCGTAGGACCAACAAACACAGAAGGTATTTCAAGAATGACAGTGGTTGCACATGGGAATCAGCAAATTCTTGAACAGATTGAAAAGCAGCTTAGAAAGTTAGAAGATGTCATTGAAATCTTTGCCTTACCAAGCGAAGCATCTGTTTACCGTGAACTTGTCATGATTAAAGTTGAAGCTGATTGTCACACACGTGCAGATATTGTTTCAATCGTCGATATATTTAGAGCTAAGATTGTTGATGTGTCACCAGATTCAATGGTTATTGAAGTAACAGGAACACATAATAAAATCAATGGTTTATTAGCAATGTTAGATGGCTTCAATATTGTTGAGATCGTGCGTACTGGTTTAGCTGGTATTTCAAGAGGTCTTAATAATTTTGAAATAAATAAGAAAGAAAACAGGGGGTAAAAAAATGTCAAAAATTTATTATGAATCAGATTGTAATTTAGCTTTATTGGATGGAAAAACAGTCGCTATTATTGGTTATGGATCACAAGGACATGCTCATGCATTAAACTTAAAAGAATCAGGAGTACATGTTATTGTAGGACTATATGAAGGTTCAAAATCTTGGGCAAAAGCTGAAGCACAAGGATTTGAAGTTTATACTTCAGCTGAAGCTGCTAAAAAAGCAGATATTATTATGATTTTAATTAATGATGAATTACAGGCAAAATTATATAAAGAATCAATTGAACCAAATTTGGAAGAAGGAAACATGTTGATGTTTGCACATGGATTTAATATTCATTTTGGTCAAATTGTGCCACCAAAAAATGTTGATGTGACAATGATTGCACCTAAAGCACCAGGACATACAGTACGTAGTGAATATCAGGCTGGAAAAGGAACACCATGTTTAGTAGCAGTAGAACAAGATGCAACAGGTCGAGCTTTAGATATGGCTTTGGCTTATGGTTTAGCTATTGGTGGGGCAAGAGCAGGTATTTTGGAAACAACATTCAGAACTGAAACTGAAACTGACTTATTTGGTGAACAGGCTGTATTATGTGGTGGTGTCTGTGCATTAATGCAGGCTGGTTTTGAAACATTAGTAGAAGCAGGATATGATCCAAAGAATGCATATTTTGAATGTATTCATGAAATGAAATTGATTGTTGATTTGATCTATCAATCAGGATTTGAAGGAATGAGATATTCTATTTCAAATACAGCAGAATATGGAGATTATATTACTGGACCAAAGATTATTACTGAAGATACAAAGAAAGCTATGCGTCAAATCTTAAAAGATATTCAAGATGGAACATTTGCGAAAGATTTCTTATTGGATATGTCACCAGCTGGAGGACAAGCTCATTTCAAAGCTATGCGTAAATTAGCTAAAGAACATCAAAGTGAAAAAGTTGGAAAAGAAATCAGAAGTTTATATAGCTGGTCTGATGAAGATAAATTAATTAATAACTAAAATACACACACTTTGTGTGTGTTCAGTAAAGAGTCATTTGACTCTTTAGTGAGGACATACAAAGTCATAAGGGGGAATATATATGTCAATGACAATGACACAGAAAATATTAGCTGATCATGCAGGATTGAAAGAAGTTGTGGCTGGTCAGTTAATTGAAGCAAAACTAGATGTTGTAATGGCTAATGATATTACAGGGCCAATGGCTTTGCCGATTTTTAAACAAATGGCTGATCATGTTTTTGATAAGGATAAGGTTGTTTTGGTTCCTGATCATTTTACGCCTAATAAAGATATGAAATCAGCAGAAAATTCAAAGGCCATCAGAGAGTTTTCTAGAGAACAGTGTTTAACACATCATATGGAACAGGGAAAATGTGGTGTTGAACATGCCATTTTACCAGAACAGGGAATTGTCGTTGCTGGAGAGTGTATTATTGGGGCTGACTCACATACTTGTACTTATGGAGCGTTAGGGGCTTTTTCAACAGGTGTTGGAACAACTGATATTGCGACAGGTATGGCCACAGGAGAACTTTGGTTTAAGGTGCCAAGTGCTATTAAGTTTGTTTTAAAAGGAGCATTACAGCCGTATGTCAGTGGTAAAGATGTGATTTTACATATTATTGGACGTATTGGTGTTGATGGTGCTTTATATAAATCTATGGAATTTACTGGGGAAGGTGTTTCTTCTTTAACGATGGATGATCGTTTTACAATTTGTAATATGGCGATTGAAGCAGGTGCTAAAAATGGTATTTTCCCAGTTGATGACAAAACAAGAGAATATATGAAACAACATTCAAAGAAAAGTTATAAAGAGTATCAGGCAGATGAAGATGCAGAATATGATGAAGTCATTGAAATTGATTTATCAAAAATTACACCAACTGTGGCTTTCCCTCATTTACCAGGAAATGCACATACAATGGAAGAAATCAATGAAAGTGAAAAGATTTATATTGATCAAGTTGTGATTGGTTCATGTACGAATGGTCGTTTAAGTGATTTGCGTAAAGCTGCGGCGTTATTAAAAGGAAAGAAAGTCGCTGATACAGTTAGAGTCATGGTCATTCCTGCAACACAGAAAATCTTTGTGGAATGTATTCGAGAAGGTTTGGCAGAAATTTTTGTGGAAGCAGGATGTGCATTCAATACACCAAGCTGTGGACCATGTATGGGTGGTCATATGGGTGTTATGGCAAAAGGTGAAAAATGTGTTTCTACAACAAACCGTAACTTTGTAGGAAGAATGGGAGATACAGAATCTTTGATTTATTTAGCTTCTCCTGAGGTTGCGGCAGCGAGTGCTATTGCAGGATATATAGCTGATCCAAGAAAGGTGGGAAAATAACATGAAAGCCCAAGGAACTGTTTTAAAATATGGGGATAATGTGGATACGGATGTGATTATCCCAGCACGTTATTTAAATTCATTTGATGCAAAAGAATTAGCCAGTCACGCCATGGTGGATATTGATCCAACATTTGTAGAAAGATTAAATCCAGGAGATATTATGGTGGCAGGAAAAAACTTTGGCTGTGGTTCTTCACGTGAACATGCTCCATTAGCTTTAAAGACGGCTGGAGTCAGTTGCGTGATTGCTCAGTCTTTTGCTCGTATTTTTTATCGTAATTCGATTAATATTGGATTTGCTATTTTGGAATGTCCTGAAGCCGCTCAAGACATAGATGAAGGCAATCAGGTAGAAGTTGATTTTGATACAGGAATCATTAAAAATATAACAAAAAATAAACAATATCAGGCACAGCCATTCCCTGAATTTTTACAAAAAATGATTCAGGCAAATGGATTGGTGAATTATGTTAACGAAAAGAAAAGAGGATAATCTATGGAAAAAACAATTGCAGTCATTAAAGGTGATGGTATTGGTCCGGAAATTGTCAATGAAGCATTGAAAGTCTTAGATGCTATTGCCAAGAAATATCATCATACTTTTCATTATCAATATATAGATATGGGTGGTATATCCATTGATAAATATGGTGTGCCTTTGACTGATGAAGCTATTGAAATGGCTCAAAAAAGTGATGCCGTTTTATTAGGCTCTATTGGTGGCGATACAAATACTTCACCATGGTATCAGTTAGAACCATCATTAAGACCAGAAGCCGGGTTGTTAAAGATGCGTAAAGCTTTGGGGTTGTTTGCCAATTTAAGACCTGCTTATTTATATAAAGAATTAAAAGGTGCCTGTCCATTAAAAGAAGAACTAAGTCAGGATGGTTTTGATATGATCATTGTTCGTGAATTGACAGGGGGACTTTATTTTGGTGAAAGAGAAACCAAAGAGATTGATGGACAGATGGTGGCTCATGATAATCTGATTTATAGTGAAGCAGAAATTCGTCGTATTGCTAAACGTGCATTTGACATTGCAATGAAGCGACGTCATAAAGTGACAAGTGTTGATAAGGCTAATGTTTTAGATACTTCTCGTTTATGGCGAAAAGTTGTCAATGAAGTTGCCAAAGATTATCCAGATGTGGAATTAGAACATATGCTTGTGGATAACTGTGCAATGCAGTTAGTCAAAGATCCACGTCAGTTTGATGTCATTTTGACTGAAAATATGTTTGGAGATATTTTAAGTGATGAAGCTAGTATGATTACCGGATCAATTGGTATGTTATCAAGTGCATCATTAAGAGAAGATAAACTGGGTATGTATGAACCAAGTCATGGAAGTGCACCAGATATTGCTGGAAAGAATATTGCCAATCCTATCGCAACAATTCTTTCAGCAGCAATGATGCTTCGCTATTCATTTGATATGGATGAAGAAGCAGATGATATTGAACAAGCTGTAGAAAAAGTTTTGGAAAAGAACTATCGTACAACAGATATTATGTCTGAAGGAAAACAACAGGTGACATGTTGTCAAATGGGACAATATGTTGTAGAGAACTTATAGGAGGTAAATGCATGAAAAGTGATCAAGTCAAAAAAGGAGTAGAAAGAGCTCCACATCGTTCATTATTTAATGCTTTGGGAATGACTGAAGAAGAATTAGATAGACCACTCATTGGAGTGGTAAATTCTTATAATGAAATTGTTCCAGGTCATATGAATTTAGATAAAATTGCTGAAGCAGTGAAAAAAGGAATTTATTTAGCAGGTGGAACACCTGTTGAAATACCAGCAATTGCTGTTTGTGATGGTATTGCTATGAATCATACAGGAATGAAATATTCATTAGTCACAAGAGAATTGATTTGTGATAGTACTGAATGCTTAGCCAACGCACATCAGTTTGATGGTTTGGTAATGATTCCAAACTGTGATAAAAATGTTCCTGGTTTATTAATGGCAGCCGCAAGAATTAATGTGCCAACAATTTTTGTGAGTGGTGGACCAATGCTGGCTGGAAGAAGATTAGATGGCAAACAGACATGTCTATCATCTTTATTTGAAGCTGTAGGACAATATAATGCAGGGAAAATAACAGCAGAAAAATTAAAGGAATTTGAAGAAAAAGCATGTCCAACATGTGGTTCATGTTCAGGTATGTATACAGCTAATTCTATGAATTGTTTAACTGAAGTTTTAGGAATGGGATTAAAAGGTAATGGAACTATTCCAGCTGTCTATAGTGAAAGAATAAGATTAGCTAAACATGCAGGTATGCAAATTATGGAATTAGTCAAAAAAGATATCAAACCAAGAGATATTATGACAAAGGATGCTTTCTTGAATGCTTTGACTGTTGATATGGCTTTAGGTTGTTCAACAAACTCCATGTTACATTTACCTGCTATCGCATATGAAGCTGGAGTTGAGTTAAATTTAGAAATTGCTAATGAAATCAGTCAACATACACCAAACTTATGTCATTTAGCGCCTGCAGGGGATACATTTATGGAAGATTTGAATGAAGCTGGTGGTGTGTATGCTGTGATGAATGAATTAGATCAATTAGGTATTTTACACACAGATGTTTTAACTTGTACAACAAAAACATTAAAAGAAAATATTGAAGGATGTGTTAATTTAGATCCAAATATCATTCGACCAGTAGAAAATCCATATATGAAGACAGGTGGAATTGCTGTTTTAAAAGGAAACTTAGCACCTGATAGCTGTGTTGTGAAACAAAGTGCAGTAGCTCAAGAAATGTTACAACATAAAGGACCAGCAAGAGTCTTTGATTGTGAAGAAGATGCGATAGCCGCTATTCGTGCTGGAAAAATTGTTGCTGGTGATGTTGTTGTGATTCGTTATGAAGGACCTAAAGGTGGTCCAGGAATGCGAGAAATGTTATCACCAACTTCAGAAATTGCAGGTATGGGATTGGATAAAGATGTTGCCTTAATTACTGATGGTCGTTTCTCAGGAGCAACACGTGGAGCATCTATTGGTCATGTTTCACCAGAAGCAGCAGTTGGAGGACCAATTGGGCTTGTGAAAGAAGGAGATATGATTGAAATTGATATTATCAATCATCGTATTGAATTATTAGTGAGTGATGAAGAATTAGAAGAAAGAAGAAAGAATTTTAAACCAAAATTACCAGTTGTCAAAGGATATTTGAAAAAATATGCGTCTATGGTGACATCTGCAAATACTGGAGCGGTTTTAAAAGTCAAAGAATAGGAGGAGAAGTATATGTTATTAACGGGGGCCGATATTGTCATTGAATGTTTATTAGAACAGGGTGTTGATACTGTTTTTGGTTATCCTGGAGGAACAATTTTAAACGTTTATGACAGTTTATATCATTATCGAGATCGAATTAATCATGTTTTGACTTCTCATGAACAAGGGGCTTCACATGCCGCTGATGGCTATGCCAGAGCTACAGGAAAAGTAGGTGTCTGTATGGCTACAAGTGGACCAGGGGCGACAAATCTTGTGACAGGAATAGCAACAGCTTATATGGATTCTGTACCTTTGGTTGCTATTACAGCCAACGTAGGTGTGCCATTGTTAGGAAAAGATAGTTTTCAGGAAGTTGATATTACAGGTGTGACAATGCCTATTACAAAACACAATTATATTGTCAAAGATGTAGAAAGTTTAGCACCAACAATTCGTAAAGCTTTTCAAATTGCCAAAGAAGGTAGACCTGGACCCGTTCTTGTGGATATTACAAAAGATGTTACAGCTGCAAAATGTGAATATCATCATCAAAAACCAGAAAAAATAGAAAGACGTAGTTATACTTATCCAACATCAACATTAAAAGAAGCTATTGAAATGATTGAAAAAAGTGAAAAGCCATTTGTTTTTGTTGGAGGAGGTGTTGTCAGATCTAATGCTTCCCAGGAACTACGTGAGTTTGTAGAAAAGATTGATGCGCCTGTTACCGATTCTTTGATGGGAAAAGGTGCTTTTGATGGAACCAATCCACGTTATACAGGAATGCTTGGAATGCATGGAACAAAAACAAGTAATCTTGGTGTTTCTAACTGTGATTTATTAGTAGCAATAGGTGTCAGATTTAGTGACCGTGTCATTGGAAATGCTCAAAAATTTGCGAGACATGCTAAAATTATTCATATTGATGTTGATGAGGCAGAGATTAATAAAAATGTCAATGTTGATTTAGGTATTGTGGGTGATGCGAAAAGTGTTTTAAATGCTTTGAATTTATTGTTAAAGCAACAAAATCATTCACAGTGGTTAAAGGAAATTAGAGCTTTAAAAGAACAATATCCATTATCTTATGATAGTGATAAATTAACAGGACCTTATGTGATTGAACAAATTGAAGCACTCACAGATAATAATGCCATTATCTGTACTGAAGTAGGTCAAAATCAGATGTGGGCTGCTCAATATTATCATTTTAAAAGACCAAGTCAGCTCATTACCAGTGGTGGACTTGGAACGATGGGTTATGGCTTAGGGGCTTCCATTGGTGTAAAGTATGGAAAACCTGATCAATATGTCTTTAATATTGCTGGAGATGGATGTTTTAGAATGAACATGAATGAATTAGCAACAGCTTCACGTTATCAAGTTCCTATTATTGAAGTCATTTTAAATAATCATGTTTTAGGAATGGTTCGTCAATGGCAGACATTATTTTATGGAAAACGTTATTCAGCAACTGTACTTGATGATAAAGTTGATTTCTGTAAAACAGCAGAGGGACTTGGATGTAAAGCCATAAGAGTCACAAAGAAAGAAGAAGTGGCTCCAGCTATTTTGGAAGCAATGGATAGTCAGGGACCAGTAGTGATTGAATGTATGATTGAAGAAGATGATAAAGTCTTCCCAATGGTTGCTCCTGGTGCACCAATTGATGATGTTTTTGATCAAAATGATATACAGGAATAGTCAAAAACTATTCCTTTTTGTATACAATAAATATCCACCAGAAGTTGGTGGATATTTAAAATCATATTATTTTTAATGAAGATGTTGTTAATAATGTTATGCTTCATCTATGTTGATTCATATATTCTTTTAATATAGCTAAAGTCATATTTTTTGCGATTATAGAAGATTTGATACAATTTTTTTCAAAATTTTCAACACCTTTGTGTTCAGCAGTATCAGTAATACAGCGAATTGAAAGAAATGGTATTTTGTTTACATAGCATACATGAGCAATACTGGCTGTTTCCATATCAACTGCTACAGGGGCAAATTCATCATTGATCTTTTTACGTCCCATATCTGTTATAAAAGCTTCTCCTGTCACAATTCGTCCCCAAAAGACATTGTTTTTTGATTCTATGTTTTTTACAGCACTTTTTGATATTTTTATTAAGTCTTGATCTGCTTTAAAAAATACAGTTTTTAGCCATGGATGAAATTCTGTTAAAGTATCTTGTGCAACATCATGGTAACAGACTTCGGTAGATATAACAGTGTCAAATATTTTCAGTTTTGGATTCATTCCACCAGCGGTCCCTGCATTTATAACTATATTTACATTAAAATGATCAATCAGTATTTGTGTTGCTATAGCAGCATTGACTTTACATACCCCAGAAAATAGGGTGACAACTTGTATGCCATAAATCTCTCCCTCATAAAATTTAAGCATTGCCTTTTTTTGTGATATTATAGTTATCTATCATGGCTAAAAACGGAGAAAGTTCATCATCAGTGGCACATACAATTCCGATTTTCAATTTTATTCCCTTCTTTCGTTTATGAAAATTAAAATTTATCTAAAATAATTATCATCAATTTCTCCAAATTGGAATTTGAAAACCATAAAATTATGAGTGATTATTGCTCTCCATAGGTTATCAATAAAATCCTCCGAAAGCCTTGAAAACAAAGGATTTATCGCAATCAGTACACCTTATCTCTTTATATGGTTTCACACAATGTTACCCTTGTTCTGCACAATCATAAGGGCAAAATCAAGGGCAAGAAAATCTCATAACAAGATATAACAGAGTGTGGCAATCGGAGAACTGTGACATATGTGCGAATATATTATAACGGAGGATTTTTTAATGGACAAGTATATTTATGATGCAAGCAATGGTTTATGGTATGAGTTGCAGGGGGATTATTATATTCCTTGCCTTACTTTACCAGCCGAAAAAGAAAACAAACCTATCAGTTTGTGGGGGCAGCGACACAAACACTACTTACAGGAACATAAACGGACGGTTTATATTTCGCTGCTCACAAGCGGCAAATTGAATAATTACCTTGCCGACATTGACGAACAAGCAACGGAAATGATGTTTCGATTGGTTGAGCAAATGGCTGACAAGGAGGGCGTGACCGAACAACTTAAAGTAGAAAACCCGATGTTGTGGGTTGGTCGAATGAATGAGATACAGGCAAGAGCACGAGAAATTGTATATGCCGATATTATCTATAAGTAAAAAATGTAATATATAGAATATTAAAATTGTGACAGTCAAAAATTAAAACTTTGCCTGCCACAATTATGATTCGATGTGTTTTCTTTCATAATGACTTTGGTAATTCATTATGCTATAATGAATTTAATTTACGGTATCGCGCTGCATCTACTAATTTGGAGTTCGATTAGAACAGGAAAAGATTATATTGATTGCTCTCTATGCGAGATTAAAACCGATTATACAGGAGGAAATTGAATGAGCAATATTATTCAAATCAATAATCTTAATAAAAGTTTTGGAAGTGTAAACGCTGTTCAGAATTTGAGTTTTCGTGTGAAAAAAGGAGAGTTGTTTGCCTTTCTTGGTATCAATGGGGCAGGAAAATCAACTACAATCAATATTATGTGTGGACAACTGTCGAAAGACAGTGGAAGCGTTTTTATTGATAAACACGATTTAGATAAGGATATGGACTATATTAAGCGTGAACTGGGCGTAGTTTTTCAATCATCTGTCTTGGATTCTGCCCTTTCTGTTTATGATAATTTGGAAAGTCGTGCCGCTTTATATGGCATTACTGGAATGGAGTTTAAGAAACGACTTGAGGAATTGGCGAAAATATTAGATTTTGAAAATTTATTGAAACGCACCGTTGGTAAATTATCAGGAGGACAACGCCGAAGAATTGATATTGCAAGGGCTTTGTTTCATAAGCCTAAAATTCTTATTCTTGATGAGCCGACAACAGGGCTTGATCCGCAGACACGCCGACTTATTTGGAATGTTATATCAAGTTTTCGCAAAGATGAAAATATGACTGTATTTTTAACTACGCACTATATGGAAGAAGCTGCGGAAGCTGATTATGTTGTAATCATTGATGATGGAAAAATATCCGCAGAGGGTACTCCGCTTGAATTAAAAAATATTTATACTGGGGATTACATCACAATTTATGATGTAGATGAAAAGGATATTAAAGCACTTGATGTGGAATATGAGCAAATCCGAAACGGTTATCGCCTTTCTGTACCGAATACAAAGGCTGCAACTGAATTGATTATTCGTAATCCACAGTTGTTTAATGATTACGAAATAACAAAAGGAAAAATGGACGATGTTTTTCTTGCTGTTACAGGAAAAACATTAGTGGGAGGTGCTGAAAAATGAGTATGGCTTTCATTCTTATCAAAAGGAATATCAAATTGTTTTTCAAAGATAAGGGAATGTTCTTTACCTCTTTGATAACGCCTGCTATATTGCTTGTACTCTATGTAACTTTTCTTGGGAATGTGTATCGGGATAGTTTTACATCTAATTTACCTAATTCATTAAAACTATCAGAAAGTATAATAGAGGGACTGGTAGGCGGTCAACTTATCTCCTCTATTCTTGCTGTTTCGTGTGTAACGGTTGCTTTTTGTTCTAATTTTTTAATGGTGCAAGATAAAGCAAATGGTACGATAAGAGATTTAAGAATATCTCCTGTGAAGTCAGCTACACTTTCGCTGAGTTATTATGTTGCAACCTTGCTTTCAACACTTATTATTTGCTTTGCTGCAACGGGTATCTGTCTTACTTATGTAGCAATTGTCGGTTGGTATATGTCACTCGCAGATATATTCTTTTTGTTTCTTGATATTTTACTTCTTGTTTTGTTTGGAACAGCATTATCTTCGATTATTAATTTTTTCTTATCAACACAAGGACAAATTTCAGCGGTAGGCACAATCATCAGTGCGGGATATGGTTTCATTTGTGGTGCATATATGCCTATTTCTTCATTTGGAGAAGGGCTGCAAAAAATAATCTCATTTTTGCCAGGCACTTATGGTACATCACTTATCCGAAATCATACAATGCAAGGGGCGCTTGCCGAAATGCAAAATCAAGGTATTCCAACAGAGGTTATTGAAAAAATAAAAGATTCCCTTGATTGCAATATTTATTTTTTCGGAAGTCAAGTAAATATTGGAATGATGTATATGATACTTGGTATCACTATTTTGGTATTGATTGGAATTTATATTTTGTTAAACAAATCAAAAAAATATAACTGTTAATTTAGTAGCTGCAAATGATTATGTAATCCGCCACTATGGGTAAAACCATAACGGCGGTTTTTCAATGCCTATCGGCTATCTCTGTCAATGGATTTTTTACGCTTTCTTTGCGGTGGGTTCTGCTTGTTGCGTTCCTGTATCTCACGCAAATGTTTTAGCACGCTCTGCTTTTCGGGCGGTCTAAGCTGTTCTTTAGCGGTGGCTGTCGGTTTCCTGCTGACTTGGCGTCCCCATTCGGCAAGGTCACGGTTGTATTGTTCCACAACGCTTTCCATTTCTCGGAAAGTACGCATAAATATCTGAACATCGGGATAACCGTCCTCTTTGAGCGTGTCGGGGATTTTATCCAGCCTGTCGGCAATCTCTGCTTCGGTTTCTTTGATTTTTACTTCCAACGCTTTTCGCTCTTTGACTTTGAAAAGCCCCTTTGTATCGGCAAGCTGCTGTTTCAACTGCGGCAGAACTTTGTCCTGCTGGAGGTTAAAGAAAAAGACCGCACCTACTATGAGGTTTACAGTCTGCCGAGGTCGGAGGAAGTCCTAGAGGGCTACAAGGAATTATCCTTTGTCTGCCTTAGACCTGACGGGGCATTTGAAGCACCGAGTACAGTGGAGATTATGTGCAGGACAGCAAGAAAAAAGGTGGAGGGATTGGAGGATTTCCACTTCCATATGCTCAGACACACCTATACAAGCAATCTACTTTCAAATAGAGCTGCCCCGAAAGATGTGCAGGAACTTCTCGGACACGCTGATGTCAGTACCACAATGAACATTTACGCTCACGCTACAAGGGAAGCGAAGCGTACTTCCGCAAGACTGCTGGATAAGGTAATCGGCGGAGAATAAAAAATTTCCCTTGTTTCGGCTCATAAGGGCAAAAACAAGGGAAAATACATAAGGTTTGAACATTTAATAGGCGATATGCCTTGAAAATACAGGGTTTATAGAGGATTGAATAGATAAATAAGAATTTGTAAAATATTTCTATCTCATTATTTTTTGTTCCTATTTATCATAGGACAAATATACCTTTATTTTTTTAATTTAGATAGACTGATTTGAAAATTTATTGTTATATTTTTAAGTGTTGGATAAAAATTGGCTTTTTCTCATATACAAAAATGGAAAAATAATTTGTCTTTAATCGCATTATATTATGTGCTTATAAGTATTTCTATTTCTTTTTCTACTTTTGAAAAGATACTTCATACTATATTGCTGATACAGGTTCTTCTATAACTTTATTATTTATTTTTTATAGATAATCTGACACTTTTGTTGAAAATATCTTAGCTTATTCTTTCAAATAATTTTATTAAAACACAAAACTAAGAATTGCTTATATAAACCAACTGATTTAAATGGTCAATGAAGTTTATTTAGAAAAACTTTAGAAAAAATACATGGCTTTTCCATATAAATATGATAAGATTAGAAATAGTTATATATTAAAAATGGGTGATATTATGAGTGAAGTGAAGGGTTTAACAAGTCAGCAGGTGAAAGAACAAGTTCAGTTAGGACATGTGAATGTTTCACCAAAACCTTTAGTTAAGACAAATAGACAGATTTTTTGTGAACATGTGTTTACACTTTTTAATGTTTATAATTTTGTGATTGCCTGTGCTTTGATTTATGTTAAAGCATGGTCAAGTTTATTTTTTGTATTGATTGTCACAATGAATACAGTGATTCATATTTATCAGGATATCCGTTCACGTAATATGGTGGCACGTTTAAATTTAATTATTTCACCAAAGACAAAAGTTTTACGTGATGGCTGTATTCAGGAAATAGATAATGAAGAGATTGTTTTGAATGATGTTGTTTTCTTTGAAACAGGAATGCAGATATCATCAGATTGCATTGTGCTAGATACGCAGGTAGAAGTTGATGAGTCATTATTAACTGGTGAGGCTGATCCTGTTTTAAAAGATATCGGTGATCATCTTTTATCAGGAAGTTTTATTATTTCTGGAGCATGTCATGCTTGTGTTGAACATGTGGGTATGGATAACTATGCAACAAAGATTGCTAGTGAAGCACGTAAACGTAAGCCAGTGACATCAGAGTTGGTGAAAACTTTTAAGAAAGTCACACGTTTTACAAGTATGCTTGTATTACCAATCAGTATTTGCTTGCTTTATCAGGCTATGGGTATCAGAAATGAAACTTTGAATACAACCATTGTCAATACGTCAACAGCATTATTAGGTATGTTACCTATTGGTCTGGTTTTATTAACAAGTGTATCTTTAGCCACAAGTGTTGTAAGACTGGGGAAACGAAAAGTGTTAGTTCAGGAAATGTTCAGTATCGAAACATTATCCCATGTCGATGTGTTATGTTTGGATAAAACAGGAACATTAACACAGGGAAAAATGCAAGTTCAAGATGTTTATACTTTTGATACACAATGGAGTCATCAATTTTCTTTGATTATGAATTCATTTGTGAAAGGAACTCTTGATAATAATGCAACGTCTTTGACTTTACAGGATTATTTTCAAGGCGAAGCCCCTTATTCCACATTAAGAAGAGTCTCTTTTTCTTCAGCAAGAAAATGGAGTGCACTAGAATTAGAAAATATAGGAACGATTATTGTTGGAGCACCTGAAATCATCTTGCCTGATTTTGTTTTACCAATCCAAATTGAAGAGGCTAAACATCAAGGTGCTAGAATTTTATTGATTGCTAGACATCATGATTTTGATACTTTTCAGGAAGATATGATGCATAGTGTTCCATTGGCAGTGATTGTTATTTTAGATCCATTAAGAGAAGATGCTAAAGAAACAATACAGTTTTTTAAAGATAACGATGTTGATGTGAAAGTTATATCTGGGGATAATCCTGTCACTGTTAGTGCTTTAGCGAGTCAGGCTGGTATTGAAAATGCTCAAAATTATATTGATGCCTCTACATTATCAACGCCACAAGAATTAGAAGATGCCATTTTAAATTATCATGTGATAGGACGTGCCTCACCATCACAGAAACATGAGATGATTTTATGTTTACAAAAACATAAACAAAAGGTTGCGATGACTGGTGATGGCGTGAATGATGTTTTGGCTTTAAAAGATGCTGATGTATCTATTGCTATGGGTTCTGGATCAGATGCCGCTAAACAAATTTCACAATTTGTTGTCATCAATGGTGAACTATCAACAATGGTAGATGTTGTGAAAGAGGGAAGACTGGATATTAATAATGTGACACGTTCTGCTTCGATGTATTATTTAAAAACAATCTATACAATTTTGATATCTATCACATGTATTCTTTTAAATATGCCTTATCCATTTATTCCTTTTCAAATGACATTACTGGATAACTTTGTAGAGGGATTCCCATCATTTATGATTTTATTTGAAAAGAATATCTCTAAACAAAAAGAATCTATTGGTAGGTATACAATGCGCTATTCATTTCCAAATGCTATTGCGATTGTTTTATGTGTCATTGCTTTAAAACTATTAGCACCGACATTATCATTATCTTTAAATCAGGCTTTTACAATTCTCTACTATACAACAGCTATTTTATCCATTCATATGATTTATCGTATTTATAGTCCTATTAATCTTTATCGAACAGTCGTTTTAATTGTTGATATTGTAGCTTTTGTACTTGTTTCTTATATCACATATGATTTATTGCAACTTGCGCCAGTGACTTCACTGTTGCTTCAGTATCTTATCATGACACTTCTTTTTGGTTTGATTGTGTCAACATGTTTATCAAAAATAGTTGTCCATTATTTAGATACACATCCTCAAGACTAGGCTTAGCCTAGTTTTTTGATAATGACTTATGTTAAAATAAAAATACGAGGATGGGTGATGTTATATGAAAGCTGTGATTATTGATGATGATACAGAGTTTACAAAACAATTAAAAACATATTTAAATCAGACATTTCAAGATATACAAATGGATACATATATTTCTTTTTGTAATGATATTTACACGAAAGAATATGATTGTGTGTTTTTAGATGTAATGTTAAAGGAAGGAGAAAGTTTTGAATATGGTATGAATATTTCAAAACTTTATCCACATACTATTATTGTTTATATTTCTAGTGTTGATCATTTTGTTTATGAAAGCTATCAACAAAATACTTTTTTCTTTATCAGAAAATCACATTTTAATGAAGATTATCAAAACTTTGTTAAAAAATATCAAAAAATGCATTTACGAATTCAAGAAGAGATTTCATTCATTATTAAAGGTGTCCATATCCATATCAAACAGCAAGACATTATTTATGTAGAGTCATTGCGTAATCAGATTATCATACATACACCCATACAAACATATACTTCATATCAGACACTTAAACAAACATATCAAGAATTAAATCATCATAACTTCTATAAATTTAATAATCATATCATTATTAATTTAGATTATGTTGTCAGTATACAAAAACAACATATTGAACTCATCAAACAAATCTGCATTCCTTTTACTCGAGGGAGTAAAAAAACATTTATGCAAAGATATATGCACTATAGGAGTCAACGCATATGGAATGGATAGGATTAAATGTCATCAGTTCTTTATTACAGACATGGTTTATAACAGAGTTGTTAGATATAAAGAAAAATATGAGCTGGTTTTATAGAATCACGATGGTTATTATGAATGTTGGCATTGTGACAGTGTATGGATTGACAGATATTTTTGATATTCCTCTATCATATGTTTTTATTGTGTTAAATATTATTTTAGCATGTATATTTACATACAATAAAATAAGTGAAATAGTATTTGTTGTTATATTGGAAAGTATTTATAGTTTGACAATGAATATCATGTTGTTGTTTATTAATAAATTATTTTTATTGGAATTCAATGATTATTATGCTAAGTTTTTTTATTTTATATTAGCGCTATTCTTTTTGAAAAAACTAAAAGCTATGCGTCTTTCTTTGCATCCAATGAATTATTATATTTTAATTGTTGTTTTATTTGGCTTATATTGTATAACTTTACTCTTTACACAGGAGTATCTTGCTTTAAATTTTGATACGCCTGAATTAATCAAAATGTTTGGAATACTATTATTATGTTTGTTAGGTGTTTTTATACTTTTGCTTTATCTGTTTGATTTAAATAATAAAAAAGAAAAATATGAAAAATTAAAACAACAACAAAAGAATGAACAGGCACTACTTCATATATATGATCAATTAAAAATGACAAAACATGATTTGAAACATGATTATCAATTAATTGACTACTATTTGAATCAAAAGGATTACATAAAAATTAAAGAATTAATCAATAATCATAGTAATCTGATTTCATCAACACCTGTATTAGTTAAAACAAATAATCAGCTGATCGATACTATTATCAATAATAAAATCATTGATGCTGATATGAAACACATAAAAGTAGAATGTTTGATTAATGTTCCTCAACAATTTCATATCCAAGATTATATTGTAAATGATTTACTATCTAATATATTAGATAATGCGATAGAAAATTGTCCTGAAAATGGACTGATAAAAGTTAATATTATTTATGAACAACAAGTATTACATATTCAAGTGGAAAATGATATAGATCAGTCATTTGATCAAACTCTGAAAACAAAGAAAGATAGAAGATATCATGGGTATGGATTGAAAAGTATTCGAAGAATAGTAAAACAATATGATGGACAAATCAATATAGAACATAATGATAAAATATTTATTATACAGATAGCATTGTTTATAAAATAGAGCTATTTATCCTGAAAATTGACACTTTATCCTTAGTGGATATATAAAATCTCTTTTTTACTATATAATAAAGTCAAGATGGTGAGGACAAAAAGAACAAAAATTATGGCAGATCTAATATTTGTTAAATATTGTCAAGATACACCATTAAAATAATTTGGAGGAGGGTTATTATGAAAAAATTATTAACTAGTATTTTGACTGCAGTGTTAATTTTAGGAGGTGTTTGTGTAAGTACTTATGCTTTATCAGAAGAAAATGTTGTAGAACCAAGAGCACAGATTTTTGAGGAAGAAATAACTAAAGCAATTCCTGTGAAAAATGCATCTGGGAAACAAATTGGGACTCTAAATACAAAATGTACAGCTACTCTTAGATATGTTAATGGAAAATTTACAATAGATTCATATAAATTGACTGCCACAAGTAAGTCAATTGGGACAACAAGGGTGAGTGCAACAGTGGTAAGCAAATCTTCTAGTGGTTTGTTGATTTCTGTAACTTGGAAAGTAAAAGCCCAATTTGCAACTATTCCACCTCAAATTGTATATACTACTTCATCAGTAAATTATAATTTTAATTAACTTAAATTAAAAAAAGATGGATTTTATTCATCTTTTTTCAATATATTGAATAAATATGATATTTAGAATGTAGTAGGTGATATTATGTTAGAACTAAACAATATATGTATACAATATGACGACTATGTAGTATACAATAATACTTGTTTTTGTGCTAAAGACAATGAACTGACTGTTGTGATTGGGAAAAGTGGGAGTGGGAAATCTACTTTACATGAATTATTAACTTTTCAAAGAACAGGAACATATGAGTATTATTATAATGGAAAAGATATAACACATTTAAATGAGAATCAACAACAGGAATTTATTCAATCTCATATGGGAATTGTGAATCAGATACCTGTATTTATTAATGATTTAAAGATTAAAGATCATATTAAATTATGTCAATCATTATTTCATGGATATGATATTGATGAGATTTCCAAACAATTAGAAATTCAACATACTTATTCATTATTTCCTCAACAGTTATCTGGTGGAGAAAAAATAAGGGTTAGTATTTTATTGGCTATGATTCATCAACCTGAAATACTTGTTTTTGATGAACCTACGTCATCTCTAGATAAACATCATACGCAATTGATTGTGAAATTACTCAAAGAATATGCTCATCAAGGACATACAGTCATTATTTTTACACATGATGCTTTAATAAAAAAAGAAGCTGATGTTATTTATCAGATTGAAAATTGTCAATTAATGCAAAATATAATCAATGTTCCTCAAAGAATTGAAAAAAATCAGTCTGTTTTAGCGAATTCAAAACATTATACGCAATATTTATATAAAATGTTTGAACATCGCAAACTATTAAAAATGATCATGATTTTTTTCGTTTCTTTGTCTATTGGATTATGTAGTTTTTCTGTTTTATATGGTCAATCTGTTATTCAAAAGTATATAGATCAATTAGAACCTTTGAATAAAGGGGGTGTATTTTATCATGAGTATTCTCAAAATAGCATTGCACCTCCTTCGATTGGTGAGGAAATGAAAGGAGTTCAAAAATTATCGCATATAAAAACATGGCCATTTGTTATAGATCAAAGCTGGGAGAGTCATTTAGGTATAGAGGAAAATGATAGAACATTAAAGATATATCAAAATGGTCAATTAGAAAATCAAGCAGAAATAGAAGTCAATGTTGGAGCTTTTTCAGTCGCATCTTATAATGAAGATTATGATTATAAAATCAATGATGTGAAAGAAATTGATAATGATGAAGGTATCTATATCTCACCTGATTTTTTATATTTTTTAAAAACGGGAGATTTGATAGAAGATTTTGGTGCTCATAAAGAAGAATTAGAAAGAATGTGCCAAGAAGTAAACGAAGATACAGAAATAGAATTTCCAATCAATGTTCCTATTTATCGTACAATGGATAATGATATAGATGATATTTGTTATAAGACAGTCAAAGTCAAAATGAAAGTCAAAGGGATTATAGAAACGTCTTATTCATTAACGATGTCGACAGGGAATGGTATGTTAGATGCTGATATTTTTTATCCTTTGAGTGTTATGGAACAATACCAAAAAGAACTATCCAAAACAATACCAGAAGGTACAGTGCCTTTTTATTATAATTATTATCAATTTGTAGTAGAAGATGGTTATGATTTTCATGAAGCTAAAGAAGATATTGAAGCTTTAGGTTTTAAAGTTACATCTATGTATGATGAAACTTATACAAAAGTACAGATTGTCAAACAATTAAATGAAAGTATTTTTATGATTTCAGGATTAATTATGCTCGTTGTTTTCATGTTGTTTTTTGGGGTGAAATATAATCAAAAACAGGATTATGTTGATTTTATTCATTTCTTTACAAAACGTGGTTTAACAGTTTCTCGTTCAAGAAAAATGTTAGGTATTTATTTTTTGTATGAAAGTTTGATATGTATTGTTTTATCCATTATTTTTATGTTTATCATTGCGTATGTGTTTTTTGATTTGATGTATAATGAAGTATTTATTGTTCGTCCATCATTCTTTGTATTTTGTATGATAGTTAGTTTATGTATAGAAGTAGGTATACCAATGATTGTATTGGGGAGGGTTGAAAGATGATTCAATTAACACATCTGTCCACACGTTATACATCAAAGAAGGTGAAAAAACAAAGTTTATGGATTCCTGAACATCATTTAACATTTATTCAAGGATTAAGTGGTAGTGGAAAGTCAACTTTATTATATAAATTAGGTTTAATATCACGTGATCAAAAGTATCACTATAAATATCAAAATCAGGATATAATGACTCTAAGTAGTCGTCAACAAGCAAAATTAAGAAGGTATACTATTGGCTATGTTTTTCAGGATTATGGTTTACTAGAAAATATGAGCGTAGCTGAATGTTTAAAATATTATTGTTATTTAAGTGGGAAGTCATTTGATGAAGATGCGATGAAAGTACTGTTAGATAAGGTACATCTTGATTGTCATTTTAATCAAAAAGTGAAAACTTTATCAGGAGGAGAAAAGCAAAGATTGGCGATTGCCTGTGCTTTACTGAAAGAACCAGAAATTTTGATTTTGGATGAACCAACAAGTGCTTTGGATGAAATAAATGAAAGAGACATTTTTCAATTATTAAAAGACTTATTGAAAACAGAAAATTGTACGATTATTGTAGCAAGTCATAGCTATCTTGTTGAAGAATACGCAGATTGTATCTATGAAATGAACGAACAGGGAATTGTATTAAAAAAAGAATGTGAAGACCAACCTATGAGTCACGTTCAAAAAATAATGCAACCTAGAATAAAGTTTCTTTTATATTATTTAAAACAAAGTTTTCACAATGAAAGATTGATGAATATACTAATGGTTATTGTCTTAGCTCTAGGAAGTTTAGGAACGTTAGTGATTCAAAAATCTATTGATCAGGCCTTAATGGATGTAGATGATAAGATGCGTCGTATATCTGATTTTCAAATGATGATTGAAAGTCAGGATGTATCACAGAAATTAGGGGTTTATCGAGATGCTTCTCCACTACCACAAGAATTGATAGAGAATATTCAAGAATTTTCAGGAGTTAAAAAAGTTTACCCATATTTTGATTTATCTGTTCAAGTAGGTGAACAGACAGTGCCAGTATATCCACTGTATCCTGAAAATCATTTGGAAGGAAAATTGTTTCAGACAATTCAAGACAACAGACACCTCTATCCTTCTTATCATAGTCTATATCAATTTATTAATGACAATAACGAATATCATTTCTCACACTTTATTTTTGATAGTGAGGTTACAGTGAATCAGGAAGTTCCCGTCAGTGGAATTATGGCGATAGGAATGAATGTAGCGTATGAAAGTTCGTTGGATTATATGTTGATGGATTATAGTGATATGCAGGCTATGGCTTTACGTGCTGGTGTTGAACCGGTAAAAAGTGCATATGTAATCTTTTGTGACAATATTGATGCATTAAACGAATTAGAAGATTATATTGTGAAAAAATACGAAAATATTTATATTAATGATCAATTTCAAGACAACATTTTATTAATCAATACAAAAAATGAAACAATACGTATGTATACAATGGAAAAGTATATAACAATGATATTGTTTGCTTTGATTTTTGTTTATATGTGTTATTGGTCATTAAAAAGACGTGAAAAAGAACTTACTATTCTAAAAGCTAATGGTGTGATGTTTGATGAATTTATTTTTATTTTAAATATGGATCAAGTATTGAAAATGTTTTTATCTTTCATATGTGTGTTGATATTATCTTGGATTATTCAAATACAGTCTTTAGAAATGATAGCTATTTTATGTTTTATTTATGGCTTATCGCTTTTATGTTCTATTTTATTATCTTGTGTTATGGTTAAGAATCTGAATCCTGAAAAAATCTTTAGAAATTAAATGTATTGAAAGCGTTTTGATAAAGCGATATAATATGTGTCAGGAGGATACGGGAAATGAAAAGATTATTAAATTGTACAACAAGTGAAATGTTATCAATGAACAAAGATGAATTGAAACAATCTATTCTAGCCAGTGAAGGAAGAACAATTATGACTGAAACAGTTGTGGCTTGTCCACCTTTACTTGGTGATTTAACAAATGCTGAATTAGCTGTTTCTTTTGGAAGTGATATGGTTTTATTAAATGTTTTTGATTGCAATAATCCTCATATCAATGGATTACCTGAAACAGATGAACCTGTGAAATTATTAAAGAAATTAGTAGGTAGACCAGTAGGGTGTAATCTTGAACCAATTGATGAAAATGCCAAAATGATGGAAAACAGATTAGAAATTTCTAGTGGTCGTCATGCAACAAAAGAAACATTTATCAAAGCTAAAGAATTGGGATTTGATTTTATCTGTTTAACAGGAAATCCTGGAACAGGTGTAAGTAATGCATCTATTGAAAATGCCATTAAACTTGCAAAAGAATACTTTGGTGGAATGATTATTGCAGGTAAAATGCATTCTTCAGGAATTGATGAAGCATTAGTTGATTTAGATAGCATTGAAAGATTTATTGATGCAGGTGCTGATATTATCTTAATGCCTGCTGTTTATACAGTGCCTGGTTTATCAGAAGAAGAAGTGACTGCTGCTTGTAAATTAATTAAATCTAAAGGAGCTTTATCATTAAGTTCTATTGGAACTTCTCAAGAAGGTAGTGATGAAGGAACAATTCGACAAATTGCATTAGTCAATAAACGTTGTGGTATTGATATCCAACATATTGGTGATGCTGGTTGGTGTGGTATTGCTTTACCTGAAAATATTATGGCATTATCAATTGCGATTAGAGGTAAACGTTGGACATATCATAAAATTGCATCTTCAGTGAATAGATAGGATTCGAAAGAGTCCTATTTTTTTATTTGAAAAAACGAGTTTTCTTGTGGTGAGAAATTATTTTTTATAAAATAAAAGAAAGAAGTCTTAAAAAAGAAAGGAGTGTTTGTATGGATGATTATGGAATTAAAAAATATGGGATTAGTACGACAGGAAATGTTTTTAGAAATATTCCAGCGGGATCATTGATTGAAAAAGCTTTAATTAAAAAAGAAGGACGTTTAAGTCGAGCTGGATGTTTATGTGTGGAAACAGGTCAAAGAACGGGACGTTCACCTCATGATAAATATGTTGTAGATACGCCAGCTGTTCATGATAAAATTGCTTGGGGAAAAGTGAATCAACCTGCATCTAGAGAACAGTTTGAAAAAGTTTATCAGGCAATTATTCAACATTTTCAAGATAAGGATTTATATATTTTTGATGGTTATGCTGGCGCAAATCCAAAGTATTCTTATGGTTTTAGAATTATTAATGAAAAAGCAAGTCAAAATCTTTTTATTTCTAATTTATTAATTAAACCAACACCACGTGAATTACAACATTTTCAAGAGGATTATTTAGTATTGGTTGCTCCTGATTGTCATGTTGATGCATCAGTCGGTTTAAATAGTGATGTGGCTGTTATGATTGATTATGAAAAACAGATTGTTTTGATTGCAGGAACTGGATATTCTGGAGAAATCAAAAAGAGTATTTTCTGTGTCATGAATTATATGTTACCTCAACGCAATGTTTTTACAATGCATTGTTCAGCTAATATTGGGGAAGATGGAAATACGGCATTATTTTTTGGATTGTCAGGAACAGGGAAAACAACGTTATCAACAGATCCTCATCGTCAATTGATAGGTGATGATGAACATGGTTGGTCACGAACTTCTGTTTTTAATTTTGAAGGTGGATGTTATGCAAAATGTATCAATCTTTCACAAAAAAATGAGCCAGATATTTGGGATGCTGTTAGATTTGGGGCTATGGCAGAAAATGTCTGTTTATTTGAAGATACAAGAATTATTGATTTTGATGATGATTCTATTACAGAAAATACACGTGTGGGGTACCCACTTGAATTTATTAAAAATATTGAACCAAGTGGTATGGGACCTATCCCTAAGACAATATTCTTTTTAGCTGCTGATGCTTTTGGTGTTTTGCCACCTATTTCTAAATTGGATCAAAATTCAGCTGTTTACCACTTTGTATCAGGTTATACAAGTAAACTGGCTGGTACGGAAAACGGTATTACTGAACCACAGGCAACATTCTCTACATGTTTTGGAGAACCATTTTTACCAATGGATCCACTACTTTATGCGAAACAATTTCAAAAACGCATGACCAAAGCAGGATCTAATGTCTTTTTGATTAATACTGGATGGGTTGGCGGTTCTTATGGTATAGGACGTCGAATTCCATTAAAATATACTAGAGCAATGATTGAAGCGGCCATTAATGGAGAATTAGATTATGTTAGCTATGAAGTTGATCCATTCTTTAATTTAAACATTCCACTCTTTTGTCCGGGAGTTCCTCATGAATTATTAAACCCTCGAACAACATGGGTTAGTAAAGATGCTTATGATATGACAGCTCAAAAGCTTGTTGAAATGTTCCAGGAAAACTTTAAACAATATACAAATTTCCCAGAAATGATTATCAATGCTGGACCAGGAGGAAAGATTAACAATACGTTTTAAAAAATAATGGGTTGTCTTTTTTAACTTGTATAGAACAATGAAGATATGTAAATACTATGAGTGATAAGTGATTTTGAAAGTATAAAGATTGCACAAGATCAGAAAATGTGTTATTCTATTAATAGTTAGTTATAACTAACTTATATGTGATATAGATCATACAATGAAACTTATTAGGAGGAAAGTAAAATGAGTCAAATCGTCAGTGTCTATGCAAGAGAAGTCTTGGATTCACGTGGGAATCCAACAGTAGAAGTAGAAGTGAAAAGCGAAAGTGGTGCTTTTGGTAGAGCCATTGTTCCAAGTGGTGCTTCAACAGGTGTTCATGAAGCTGTTGAATTAAGAGACAAAGATGCCAACAGATATTTAGGATTAGGTGTTTTAAATGCTGTTCAAAATGTTAATGAGGAAATTGCAAAAGCAGTTGTAGGTGAAGAAGTCACTGCACAAAGAAAAATTGATCAGATGATGATTGATTTAGATGGAACACCCAATAAAGGTCGTTTAGGAGCCAATGCGATTTTAGGTGTGTCATTAGCTGTTGCCAAATGTGCTGCTCATGAATTACATGTTCCTTTATATCGTTATATTGGAGGAGCGAATGCTCATGTGTTACCTACGCCAATGATGAATATTATTAATGGTGGGGCACATGCGGATAATAATGTGGATTTCCAGGAATTTATGATTATGCCAGTCAATGCACCTTCGTTTAAAGAAGCTATTCGTATGGGAGCTGAAGTTTTCCATGCATTAAAGAAAGTTTTAAAAGGAAAAGGATTAAACACTGCCGTTGGTGATGAAGGTGGTTTTGCGCCTAACTTAGCATCTAATGAAGAAGCAATTCAAACAATCTTAGAAGCGATTGAAACAGCTGGATATAAACCTGGTGTTGATGTGAAATTAGCTATGGATGTTGCAAGCAGTGAATTCTACAAAGATGGAAAATATACATTACCAGGAGAAAACAACAAATCATTTACGTCTCAAGAACTTGTTGATTTCTATGTTGAACTTTGTGATAAATATCCAATTATTTCTATTGAAGATGGATTAGATCAAGATGATTGGGAAGGATGGGGTTACTTAACTGAAAAATTAGGTGATCGTGTTCAATTGGTTGGTGATGACTTCTTTGTGACAAATACAAAACGTTTACAACAAGGTATTGAAAAAGGTGTTGCTAACTCTATTTTGATTAAAGTGAATCAGATTGGAACTTTAACTGAAACATTAGAAGCTATTGAAATGGCTCAAAAAGCAAACTATACAGCTGTTGTTTCACATCGTTCTGGAGAAACAGAAGATACAACAATTGCTGATATTGCAGTAGCGACAAATGCTGGTCAAATTAAAACTGGATCTGCTTCTCGTACAGACCGTATTGCAAAATACAACCAGTTGATGAGAATTGAAGATGAGTTAAAAGATCAATCTTGTTATGCATCAACAGAAGCTTTTTATCAATTAAATAATCAATAATATTTTATTGGTCATAGATAAAATGGAAAGACTTGAGTATCAATCATAAGTCTTTCCTTTTTTATTAAAAATATTGTTCATTTTTTAAAATCAGTAAGGATTGAAAGCTATGTGGAAAATATTGACATTGAAAACCTAATTGTTGGCATTGTTCTGCCATCTTTTTAGCAGTTTTTCCAGTATCACAGATAAAATATAGAAGTTTATCATGAGGTAAATAAGGAATTTGACTTTTTAAATCATCCCCAGGAATATTGATAGCATTTTTTAAATGAAGTTGACGAAAAGAAAATTCATCACGTAAATCAATAATGAGAGTTTGTGGATTATAGATATGTTGAAGGATATCATCATACATAAAATCACCACTATTAATATATGTCAATATCATGTGTTGGTGAAAGTGTTTTTATAGAATGAGTCAATAAATGACGATTATACGGAGATTATTTTGAGTTCACATAAAATATAAAAACAGCTTTTTCTATTTTTACAAAAAATGACAATTCTTATTGCTTTAACAACTATAAAAGCAATTGAAAATCAGTTGTAAGAATGTTATAATTTGCACATGGAGGGTTGAGAAAAATGGACAAAAAAACAATTAAAGATATTGAAGTCACTGGAAAAACTGTCTTAGTTCGTGTTGACTTCAACGTACCTAGAAACAAAGAAACAGGAGAAATTACAAATGACAACAGAATTGTTGCCGCATTACCTACTTTAAAATATTTGTTAGAACAAAAACCAAAAGCTATCGTATTGTTCTCACATTTAGGTAAAGTAAAAACTGAAGAAGATAAAGCTAAAAATGATTTATCTGTTGTAGCTCCTAGATTATCTGAATTATTAGGAGTAGATGTGAAATTTGTAAACTGTACAAGAGGACCTGAACTTGAAAATGCTGTTAAAGAAGCTGATAATGCTCAAGTCATCTTAGTACAAAATACACGTTATGAAAAAGGTGAAAGCAAAAATGATCCTGAATTAGGTCAATATTGGGCATCACTTGGAGATGTATTCGTTGAAGATGCATTCGGTTCAGTACATAGAGCACATGCTTCTACTGCTGGAATTCCTGCTCATTTACCATCTGCTGCTGGATTCTTAGTTGAAAAAGAAATTGCTTATATTGGAAAAGCTGTAAGTGATCCTGAAAGACCAATGGTTGCTATTTTAGGTGGAGCTAAAGTTTCTGATAAGATTTTAGTTATTGAAAACTTATTAAAGATTGCTGATAAAGTTATCGTTGGTGGAGGTATGACTTATACTTTCATGAAAGCTATGGGACATGAAATTGGTAATTCTTTAGTTGAAGATGATCGTATTGATGTTGCTAAAGAAATTATTGAAAAAGGTGGAGATAAATTAATCTTACCTGTTGATTCAGTAATCAATAATGCATTTGCTGCTGAAGGTGATATTAAAGTATGCGGTGAAGATATTCCAGAAGGATACATGGGATTAGATATTGGACCTAAATCAGTTGAAAATATCAAAGCTGCTTTAGAAGGAGCTAAAACTGTTGTATGGAATGGTCCAATGGGTGTATTTGAAATGGAACCATTTGCTAAAGGAACTATCGCAGTATGCGAAGCTTTAGCAAACTTACCAGATGCTAATACAATTATCGGTGGTGGAGATAGTGCTGCTGCTGTTATGCAACTTGGATATGCTGATAAAGTTTCTCATATCTCAACTGGTGGAGGAGCTTCATTAGAATATATGGAAGGTAAAGTATTACCTGGTATTGCTGCAATTGATGATAAATAATAAGGGGATTATGACAATGAGAAAACCAATTATCGTAGGAAACTGGAAAATGAATAAAACAATTGCCCAAACAAAAGCTTTTGTTGAAGCAGTTGATGGAGCATGCACTGATAAAGCTGATTGGGGAATTGCAACTCCATATTTAGCTTTACAGACTGCTAAAGGTGCAGCTCAAAACTTAATTGTTGCTGCTCAAAACTGTCATTTTAAAGATAGTGGTGCTTATACTGGAGAAGTGAGTGTAAGCATGTTAAAAGAAATTGGAGTAGAATGGGTTATTTTAGGTCACTCTGAAAGAAGACAATATTTTGGTGAAACTGATGAAACAGTGAATGCAAAAATGCGTCAAGTTTTATCAAATGATTTAACTCCAATTGTATGTGTTGGTGAAACATTAGAAGAATATGAAGCAGGAACAACTAAAGATGTTGTGAAAACTCAAACAGTAGCTGCATTTAAAGATGTATGTCCAAACTGTGCAAGTCGTGTTGTTATTGCTTATGAACCAGTATGGGCTATTGGTACTGGAAAAACTGCAACTAATGAAATTGCTCAAGATGTTTGTGCATATATTAGAAGCGTTGTTGCTGAATTATATGGTCAGGAAGTTGCTGATCAAGTGAGAATCCAATATGGTGGATCTGTAAAACCAGAAGGTTTAAAAGCTTTATTAGAACAACCTGATATTGATGGAGCATTAGTAGGTGGAGCTTCTTTACAAGAAGATTCATATAAAGCTATGATTGCTGCATTAGACTAATTGTTCATTGAAAAGTCAACCTATAAATATGGGTTGGCTTTTTTTGAAAATGAAAATAAAAGATATGGAAAATATTGATTTTTATTGGGAAAAATAGTTTTATAAATTGAAAAGGTTTACATTGTTTTTTCGCTTTTTTTATTATGAAAAATATATACTCTTGCTTGTTTTTTCACAAGGAATATAGTATATTAGACGTGTAAATAATTTTATGATGTCGGAGGAAATGTTATGGCAGAAAAAAAAGCTGTAAAAAAAGAAGCCCCAAAGGCTGAATGGACTAATGAACAAGTTGATGCTCATATTGATGAGTTAGTACAAAAAGCATTAGTTGCATTAGACAAATTTGAATCTTTTGATCAAGATGCTGTAGATTACATCGTTGCAAAATGCTCTGTTGCTGGATTAGATCAACATGGTGTTTTAGCAGAAGCAGCTGTCAAAGAAACTGGAAGAGGTGTCTTTGAAGATAAAGCTGTTAAAAACTTATTCGCCTGCGAATATGTAACAAGTAATCTTCGTCACTTGAAAACTGTAGGAATTATCAACGAAGATCCTTTAACTGGAATTACTGAAATTGCTGAACCAGTTGGTGTTATCTGTGGTATTGTTCCAACAACAAACCCAACTTCAACAGTTATCTTCAAATCATTAATTTCATTAAAGACAAGAAACCCAATCATCTTCTCATTCCATCCATCTGCATATGAATGTTCAGTTCAAGCTGCAAAAGTAGTGAGAGATGCTGCAATTGCTGCTGGAGCTCCAGAAGATTGTATTCAATGGATTGGTGTACGTGGATCAATGTATGCAACTAGCGCATTAATGAACCATCCAGGTGTTGCAACGATCTTAGCAACTGGTGGTAACGCAATGGTTAAAGCTGCTTACTCTTGTGGTAAACCTGCTTTAGGTGTTGGTGCTGGTAACGTACCTGCATATGTTGAAAAATCTTGTATCTTAAAAAGAGCAGTTAATGATATCGTATTATCAAAATCATTTGATAATGGTATGATTTGTGCTTCTGAACAAGCTGCAATCGTTGACCAAGAAATTTATAATGAATTTAAAGAAGAAATTTCTCGTTTTAAAGTATATTGGGTAAATGCTGAAGAAAAAGCTAAACTTGAAAAATATATGTTTGGTGCTGAAGCATACAGTGATAAAGTTAACGAAGTTGGAACTGTTAATGCTGCAGTTGTTGGTAAAGCAGCAACTTGGATCGCTGAACAAGCTGGATTTAAAGTACCAGAAGATACTCAAATCTTACTTGCTGAATGTAAAGAAGTTGGTCCAAATGAACCATTAACAAGAGAAAAATTATCTCCAGTATTAGCTGTATTAAAAGCAACTTCAACTGAAGATGGTATTGCTAAATCTGCTGCTATGGTAGCATTCAACGGTTTAGGACACTCTGCTGCTATTCATACACAAAATCATGATATTTCAGTAGAATTTGGTTTAAAATGTAAAGCAATTCGTGTTATCGAAAATGCTCCATCTACATTCGGTGGAATTGGTTCAGTTTACAATGCCTTCATTCCATCATTAACATTAGGATGTGGATCTTATGGTCACAACTCAGTATCTAATAACGTTAGTGCTGTAAATTTATTAAATATTAAGAGAATAGGGAGACGTAACAACAATATGCAATGGGTTAAACTTCCTCCAAAAATCTACTTTGAAAGAAATTCAATTAGATATTTAAGAGATATGAAATACATGGAAAAAGCCATGATTATTACTGATAGAGGTATGTACAATCTTGGATATGTTGAAAAGATTGAAGACGTTATCAGAAGAAGACGTAATAAAGTTGACTTAGAATTATACTTCGATGTAGAACCAGATCCAAGTATTGATACAGTTAACGAAGGTGTTGAATTAATGAGAAAATTCCAACCTGATGTTATCATTGCATTAGGTGGTGGATCATCAATGGATGCTGCAAAAGTTATGTGGTTAATGTATGAACATCCAGAAGTTAACTTTGATGATATCAAACAAAAATTCATGGATATCAGAAAACGTGCATTCAAATTCCCTGAATTAGGTAAGAAAGCAAGATTAATCTGTATCCCAACAACTTCAGGAACAGGTTCAGAAGTTACACCATTCGCAGTTATTACTGATAAGAAAGCTAATAAGAAATATCCATTAACTGACTACGCATTAACTCCAACTATAGCTATCGTAGATCCAGAATTCGTTATGAGCTTACCACCAGCAATTGCTGCTGATACAGGTATTGACGTATTAACACATGCAATTGAAGCATATGTATCAATTTTAGCTTCTGACTTTACTGATGGATGGGCTAAACAAGCTGTTAAGATGGTATTTGATTACTTAGAAGAATCAGTGAAGAAAGGAACTCCATTAGCTAGAGAAAAAATGCATAATGCTGCAACAATCGCAGGTATGGCATTCGCTAATGCATTCTTAGGTATGAACCACTCTATGGCTCATAAGATTGGTGGAGAATGGCATATTCCTCATGGACGTACAAATGGTATCTTATTACCACATGTTATTAGATACAATGGTACTGTTCCAACTAAATTAAATATCTGGCCAAAAATTGAAAACTATAAAGCAGATGTTAAATACATGGAATTAGCTCAATTAATTGGATTAAAACCAAAAACTCCTGCTGAAGGTGTAGAAATGTTCGCTGAAGCAGTTGAAAAATTATGGGTAAGCGTTGGTGGAGCATATAACGTTAAATCTCAAGGTATTGATAAAGATGCTTGGGAAGAATCAGTTCATAGAATTGCTATGAACGCATATGAAGATCAATGTACTCCAGCTAACCCAAGAATGCCAATCGTAAAAGATATGGAAGAAATCTTACGTACTATTTACGATTATGAATCAAAATTTGCACCTAAAGATGCAAAATAATATAAATCGAGCATAACCTTATGGCTATGCTCTTTTTTCTTACAAATAGAAAAAAATATTGTATAATAAAGTTATAAGGGAATGGAGGTAATAAGAAATGGGTTTTCCTAAAGGATTTTTATGGGGTGGAGCAGTTGCTGCCAACCAATGTGAAGGTGCTTATCTAGAAGATGGAAAAGGTTTATGTGTGCCTGATATGTTATTAGGTGGAGATGTGAATACACCAAGAACATTTTTACCAAAAACAGATCCTACAGCCTTTTATCCAAGTCATGAAGCTGTAGATTTCTATCACCATTATAAAGAAGATATTGCTATGTTTGCTGAAATGGGATGGAATGTTTTTAGATTTTCAATTAACTGGGGACGTATTTTCCCTAATGGTGATGATGAAGAACCAAATGAAGCAGGTTTGAAGTTTTATGATGATGTGATTGATGAATGTCATAAACATGGAATGGAACCTTTGATTACTTTATGTCACTATGAAATTCCATGGAATATTGTCACAAAATATAATGGGTTTACTGATCGAAGAGTGATTGATTTATTTGTAAAGTATGCAACAACATGCTTTAAACGATATAAGGATAAAGTGAAATATTGGTTAACTTTTAATGAAATCAATATTGCATGTATGGGTGAAGGAGGAATTGGAAATCTTTATGGTTTAGGAATGATGGATCCTGAAGATGTCAATTCAGATCATCGTATTCCATTGGATGAATTAAAGAGTGATCCACAAAAAATGTTTGAAGCATTACATAATGAATTTGTTGCCAGTGCATTAACTGTGAAAGCAGGACATGAAATTAACCCTGATTTTATGATAGGAAACATGATTGCTCATACAACAGTTTATCCATTGACACCAAATCCTAAAGATATTTTAGCTGCATATGATGAAGATGATTTCAAGAACAATTTCTGTGGTGATGTTCAGGTTCGAGGTGAATATCCATCATATATGTGGCGCTATTTTAAAGAAAACGGTATTGATACTTCTTATATTACTGAAGAAGATAAGAAAATTTTAAAAGAAGGAACAGTTGACTTCTATACATTCTCATATTATCAATCTAACTGTATCACTGTAAATAAGGATGTAGAAATGGCTAAAGGTAATATGACAGTTGGTGCTAAAAATCCTTATTTAGAAGCAAGTGACTGGGGATGGCAAATTGATCCAGATGGTTTACGTTATACATTAAAATTATTGAATGGCCGTTACCCACATACACCATTAATGATTGTTGAAAATGGACTTGGAGCATTTGATAAGGTTGAAGAAGATGGTTCTATTCATGATGATTATCGTATTGCCTACTTAAGACCACATATTGCTGCTATGAAAGAAGCTATTGAAGATGGTGTTCCATTAATTGGTTATACAACTTGGGGACCAATTGACTTGGTTTCAGCAGGAACAGGACAATATGCAAAACGTTATGGATTTGTTTATGTGGATAGACATGATGATGGAACAGGAGATTTCTCTAGAAGTCGTAAAGACTCATTTTATTGGTATAAAAAAGTTATTGCATCTAATGGAGAAGATTTAGATTAAGTAAAAAAAGGGGCTGTAACGAAATAAATATTCGTAAGGCCACCTAAAAAAGAAAACGACAATGATTATCTTTAATGATTATCATTGTCGTTTTTGGTATAATTAGATTATGGAATCTTCTA